>JAFXOO010000459.1 GCA_017528675.1 Oscillospiraceae bacterium
GTAAACTCGATCTGTCTCACGATCTGCTCCGGATGTCGCCTGCGGATCGCATCGACATACACCTGCACCTCATCAGGCGACAGTTCGCCGCCAATTACCTTGACCTGCATCATACCACCTCCCCTCCGCAAAGATCATGCCGCACCATTGCGCCGTAATAGCTGCTGATCGTGGTCGGTGCATTGAACAGTGCTGTCAGCAGATATGCCTGTATATTGCGAATTTTGCTCGTTGTCCTTTTCATGCAGTCAAAGACATACTGGATATGCTCACTGCCGATCTTCAGCATTCGTGACTTCACGACCTCCGCTGCCATGTCCTGCCCGTGAATACGCACCGACCCTGTTGCACAGGCACTCTCTGTCATCAGTTCAACAAGTTCATCCAATTCCTCCTGTGAACCGCTGATCTTTTCATGATCGGCATAGCTGTCACAGAGCCAGTCATACTCGATATTCTCCTTGATCTGCGCTCGTATCTCATCCATCTCATCCGCAGATAGATTGGATGTGATCTGTCTCACTCTGTTAGTCTTATTATTACATGGAGGGAGTTGTGCATCGGGAAATTCAGGCATTGTGATTTCCGAAATTCTGGAGTTGTGATTTTCATCATCGGGGTCAATTACAACATCCGTTGTTTCAACAGGATCTGTGTTTTCTTCCGGAATTGTAACGCTGCAATACTGCTTGACATAGATCCGATCCGGCTTGCCTAAGCCGATTCTGATACGCTCGATGAGTCCGATGTTCACCAGTTCTTTCAGAAGTTTGACTGCCTTCTGCGCTCCGATACGGAGCTTCTGGCAGACCTCTGCATTTTTGAAATGGATGAACACCCGCCCGTCCTCATCCTGCCAGCCATTTTTCGCAGACAGACTCATGCGGTCAAGCAGCAGCCCGTAAAGGAGCTTTGCCTCGTTGGAGAGGGCATCGAACAGCCCCTCCGTAAACAGTGCGTGCGGCATTTTGAAGAAGCGGAAATCCTGCAATTCATTCTCCCGGATGTACTCAAACATATACCATTCTCCCTTCGTGAAAATAAAAAATGGGCAGAGAGCAAACGCCCTCTACCCAAGTAGAAAATCAGAGTATTTTTGCACGTTTCAGTGCAATTTTTACTGTAAACTTTTTGAAAACAATTGCAATCAACGATCCGATGTGATACAATGGAATCATCATACATCGGAGGTTTTCTATGGAACAACTACTCGACCGCACGACCTACAGGCAGATCAAGCAGATGGACAAGGATACCATGCAGCGGTTCATTCAGGATGTCTATGAATCCGGCAAACAAAAAGCCGAGTCCAGTGTTGTTGACTATGATGCGCTTCGTGCTGATCTTGCACAGATCAACGGCATCGGTGAAAAGCGGCTGAATGAGATCATGGCGGTGATTGAGAAGTATCTCCCTGGATCAGCTGCGTCAGAATGATGACATGATCAAACCGCCGGGCTCCTCTGCGATCTCGGCGGTTTCTTCCTGCGTCTGTGTCTGCTCAAATGCCGCTGCAATGTCCTTTGCGCACGGAATATACTGCGCATATCTGGCATAATCAGCGCCCTCCGCTGCGACAAACAGTCCGTCACCCTGCACCTCGTCATAGACCAGAATGCCGTGGCGGAAGCCCTCATCATCGGACAGCATTTTTTCATAATACTGCTCCATCATCGGATGCTCCGACAGCGGATCATTCCGCAGCCGGAAGAATTCCTCCGGCGGCAGCGGAATGACATCCTCGACAATACAGCTCTCCGGCGTGAAGTCCTCGGCACGGCGGACAAGCTTCATTTGCAGCACGAGCTTGTCGGTCTCCGGCTGACGCGGCTCGGACAGTCTGCAATACAGCTCTGATAGTCCGTTGGCATTCATCTCCTGAATGCGCTCCGCAGTAAAATTGTATGCATGATCTGCAAGGTACTGCGCCGTTCTGTTCAGCATTAAGATCGTGTCCTCCGGCTTGCATTTCCGGAATGCCGCCTGTTCCAGTTCACCGTCCGGATAGATATTGAGCTCCAGCTCACTGTCCTCATCCGGCATGATGGGCGTCTCTCCAAGCGGCTTTCCATAGCCAATACTGGCAAAGTCCTCCTTCAAATCATAGAGATCACGGGGAACATCCGTGATGAGCGTATTTCCTTGATACTCTGCATGAATTCTAAACATGTTTCACCTCATTCTTTAAGGGACTGCCCGAACCGAGCAGTCACCAATAGATAATGGCACCAAAAAAGTGCCTGTTTCATATAGAGACAGGCACTTTTCATGTTATTGTACATGGCTATACCATTGTAGGCAATTCTTGCATTTCAATTGTCTTGATGTTTTGATCATAGCATAACCTCCGTGTACATCCTGACCGTCTTTTCAACACCTAACGCCTGTGCATACTGCATCAGATTACTCAGGTTCTTCTGCGGGCTTCGCATATATTCCTTAATCGCCGTCTGATATGTCTGCAAGGCGATCTTTTTCTTGTGCTTGATAATATCGCAGATCGTCCTGTCCATATCATAAAGCCGAACTGTATTTCCGTAGAATGTCTTACCCTCTGTCAGCCCCATGTCATACAGTTCAGGCTTTACTGTATAAACGGTACATCCGTCCTGCCGCAGATGGGAGGCATTGTAAGTCCTGTTGACTGTCACCATGATGCCCGGCGCTTCACGCTCCATCAAGCCGTGCATCGCAAGGGCGGATTCGTGAGAGAATACCGCCTCCTTATTGCGCAGATGGATCACGTACAGATAATCCGGCCACGCATCCTCGGTCACATATACGCCTCGAGCA
>JAFXOO010000460.1 GCA_017528675.1 Oscillospiraceae bacterium
TGCTCGATACGTCCCTCCCGGCAGTGGTCGATACAAAGCACCGTATCCGCATTCTGATACTCCGATACACAGTGCTTCATGTGAAAATCGTTATACATAAGATATATGCCGTCAAACACACGGTACATAGTCATGAATCCCTCACCGGATTCATCATCGAGCCGCAGCACACGGCACTCGCCCTCGGCTGCTATCTCGTGAACATTAGAGCCGAAGCCGGCTTTATCCAGTGTGTCAAAAATGTCACGGCTCATGCGATCCCCGCCTTTTCAAAATGCTTTTTCATCAGTCGTCTGCCGATCAGTCCGCCGATGATGCCGCATACAAACGCAGCAATAAATGTAACCGGACACATCCATGCCGGCATCAGTTTTGTAACGGTGTCGATGTAATCCTGTCCGAAATTCTGGCGGGAAACCCAGTATTTCTCCGCAGCGAAAAACAGCGGCAGATAGTTTGCGGCGACCCACAGGCTGAATACGCCGTTTGTGATGACAGCTTTTGCAGAACTCTGATAGTTTCCGCTTTTATAGATCAGCTCTGCGATCAGTCCGGTGAATACCGATACCGCAAGCGGCGGCCAGCTCATACCGGTCAAAAGCATCAGAATTCCCATGAGGACGCTCATGATCCATATCATACCGAATTTCTTGACCTTTGTCAGGAAGAGCATAAACGGGATACCGCCGAATATCGGGACAAGCACCGACAGTAGCGGCAGAAAAATCGGTATCATGCCGAGCATAGCGATAATGAACACGATCACAAAATAGATTGCTGAGAAAATACCGATGTTGATCAGATCTTTGCCTTTCATAATTACCTCCGATTCGGTTAGGCTTCGCTAACCCGCTATCATAAAATGAAGTCTTGCGTCCAAGACCATCACATATTATACCACAAACAGAAAGAGGTTTCAACTCCGTTTTGCTCCGGATGCTCCAATCTGATAATCATTTGATACTCTAAGTCGGATCAGGCAGCGGTTATTCTTCTGCCAATATTAGGAAACACGTTTTGACCGATATGGCTAAAACGCTTCGCTTTTTATTTTTTCATGTATGTCGGTAGGTACTGTATGCAGCAGATGCAGTTCCGGTTCTGTATTCTGCACAGCGGGTGTGGTGAGAATCGGTGCAGATGTTGCCTTCGCCATATCCGGAACAGCATTCTATAGATACCTTCCGCCCACTTGACAAAAATAGAATATGTTGTATAATCTCCATAACATACCGATAGGAGATGATGCGTGTGACAGTTGCTGAGAAGATCATCCAGGAATATTACAAGCCGATTCTTCTCTACTGTCTCCGGCTGCTTCACGGTGATCTGTCCGCTGCGGAGGACTGCACCCAGGAGGTGTTTCTGGTATTTTATCAGAAGGTCAATTCACTCGATATGACAAAGGAGATCGCACCGTGGCTCTACCGGACGGCTGATCGGATTGTCAGGGCATATATCCGCAAGCATCCGATCATGGTAGATATTGACTCGATCCCAGAAATTGCAGAGCCGGAAACCGTTTCTGAAAGCTGTCTGGATGTTTTGACAGCAGAAGAACGGGCGCTTGTGGAGGCATACTATGATCATTCGGATAAAACGCAGTTCGCCAGGGCGCAGGGCATCCGTCATCCTGATCTATGCCGCCGCCCACGGTGCCGGAACCTTCACCGGGACTTTTGAAGAATACGTCAACAGATAACAAAATGCCCGCCCGCCCTGCCAAACCGCAGGGCGGGCTTTTTGTTTCAATATGAGCTTCTCCGTGCCCAAGCCATTCAACAATGTTGAGTGGCTTTTTCTGGCTTATCAGGCAGCGGCAGAATAGTGGCCGATTGTAAAATGAAAAGCATGAAAACGGTTGTTAAATCGGATTTTATTCCCTATAAGAATTGAGAGGAATCATTCCGCTTATTATGGAGCAAATCTCCCAACCATTTCCTCTCATTTATGGAGGGGATAATAATAATTTTTCGTGCAAAATGGCTCGCTCTGTCTGACAGGTATCCTTGAATCTCTCTTTGATGAAAAGCAAGATCAAAGGAAGGTTCAAAATGGATCACTATTTTCTTTTCAACCGGGAGAGTTCTCGGCCACTGCGTATAACCGGCCGGGCATTTGTCCCGGCTGGTTGATTGCACGCAGGTACGCTCGAAAAGGATATGTCGCTGCTGAGCGCAAGTATTGTGAAGATGGCGATATTCTGGCTGCTGTGCCGGATCTGCCATGCGATTTCAACAACACTTTCTCATGCTGCGACCTTTGAGGTGCTTGCGAATATCCGCAGACAGCTCACCGAAAAGCTGTCAAAGCTGCCGCTCGGCTCGATCCTGTCGCAGTCCAGCGGTACCTACAAAAACATTATCTGTGAGCGTGTCGATTCGATTGAAACAACGCTGGCGCACATTATTCCCGAAGTGCTTTCCTCTGCGTTTGTACCGGTCGCACTTATCATTTACATGATGACGATCAACTGGAACTGACGCTGATCTCCTTTATCTGCGTGCCTGTGGGCGTGTTGTTTTTCATGCTGATGATGGTCGGCAGCAAGGAAAGCTATGAAAACTGCGTGGTCAAAACAAAGCGCCTGAACGATACTGCCGTCGAATATATCAACGGCATCGAAGTCATCAAGGCGTTCGGCAAAGCAAAGACCTCGTATGAGAAATTCGTCGTCGCCGCAAAAGAGGGTGCAGACTGCTTCATTGACTGGATGCGCCGCTGCAATCTCTGGCAGAATATTTCCCTGCTGATCATGCCGTATTTTTTGCTCGGACTGCTGCCGTTCGGGGCGCTTTTCTACATGAAAGGCACGGTTTCCGGCGCCGATCTGCTGATGCTGATTATTCTCTCGCTGGGACTTGTATCTCCTGTTATGACGATTGCTTCCTATTGGGACGGCATCGGAAAAATGGGCACGATTATCGGTGAAGCAACGGAGATTCTGGAGCGTGACGAGCTGAAACGTCCCGCAAAATTGGCGGAAAAGCCGAACGGAACGGATATTGTGCTGCATGATGTGCATTTCGGCTACAAAGATGAGGAGATCCTGCACGGCATCAATCTGAATATCCGGCAGGGAACGGTCAATGCACTGGTCGGGCCGTCCGGTTCGGGAAAATCGACGATTGCAAAGCTGATCGCATCGTTCTGGGACGTGGACAGCGGCAGTATTTCCTTTGGCGGCGTGGATATCCGAAAAATCCCACTCGTGGACTACAATCGGAATATCGCCTATGTTTCGCAGGATAACTACCTGTTTGATGAAACGATCATGGATAATATCCGTATGGGCAACCCGAATGCGACCGATGATGATGTGATGAATGCGGCGAAAGCCTGCGGCTGCCATGACTTTATCATGCAGCTGGAGCACGGCTATCAGACGGTTGTCGGCGGTGCGGGCGGACACCTCTCCGGCGGCGAACGACAGCGCATTTCCATTGCAAGAGCGATGCTGAAAAATGCGCCGGTCATCATTCTCGATGAAGCAACTGCGTACACCGATCCCGAAAATGAAGCACTGGTGCAGTCCTCGGTTGCAAAGCTGGTACAGGGAAAAACGCTGCTTGTGATCGCACACAGGCTGTCCACGATTGCCTCTGCCGATCAGATCATTCTGATCAATAACGGTAATGTTGAAGCAGCAGGCACACAGGAGCAATTGCTCGCAGATTCGCCGCTGTACCGGCAGATGTGGGAAACGCATATGGCAGTAAAGGAGGGAGTATCATGTTTGCAACACTGAAACGATTCTTTGATTTCTGCGATGCAGAAGACCGGAAAAAGCTGTATCTGGCGATCGGGCTCGGTACGGTCAAAGCGATCTTTGCGGCGCTGCGCATTTCGGCGATCGGCGTGATCGTCATGGGCATTCTGGACGGCAATATGACAAGCAAGAATATATGGTTAGCCGTTGCAATTCTCGCTGCATCGGTACTCGGTCAGCTTTTCATCAATCTGAAAACGACAATGCTCCAGACCGAAGCCGGCTATCATTCCTGTGCGAACAAGCGCATCGAAATTGCAGAACATCTGCGCTATCTGCCGATGGGCTATTTCAACGACAACAGCCTCGGACATATCACGAGTGTTACAACAAACACAATGGAAGCGCTTTCTGATGTCGCAA
>JAFXOO010000461.1 GCA_017528675.1 Oscillospiraceae bacterium
CTTGGAAATGCCAGGGGTTTCCCCTTTGGCGAGCTCCTCGGTCATACGGCAGGCACACTGGATGAAGTGCAGATCATTGTGCTTTGCCCAGGAAATAATATCCGATTCACGCACCAGATACAACGGCCTGATAAGCTGCATGCCGGGGAAGTTTTCGCTGTGAATTTTCGGCATCATAGTCTGCGTCTGAGAGCCGTACAGCATACCCATGAGGATGGTTTCTATCACATCATCAAAATGATGGCCAAGAGCAATTTTGTTACAGCCCATGTCCTGTGCTGTCTTGTATAGATACCCCCGACGCATTCGTGCACAGAGATAGCAGGGGTGCTGGTCGATTTTGGAGACCGCCTCAAAGATACGGGTCTCGAACATCGTGATCGGGATGCCCAGTCGCTCCGCATTCTCAAGAATGCGTTGACGGTTCAGCTCGTTATATCCCGGATTCATCACAAGGAACTGTACTTCAAACGGGAATTTGCTGTAGCGCTGCAAACGCTGCATACACTTCGCCATCAGCATGGAATCCTTGCCGCCTGAGATGCAAACAGCGATCCTGTCGCCCTCCTGAATCAATTGGTAATCCTTTACGCCTCTGAGAAATTTATGCCAGATGGGTCGTGTATATTTACGGACGATGCTTTCTTCAATGGGATTGGGTCTTTCCATGGATTTCCTCTTTCTCGTTGTTCTCAATCATTCGGTATTATTATTCTACCACTTTTATAGGCATATGTCAATGCTTTCTGCAAAAGTATGCTGCATGGCCGGAAGCCATGCAGCACGTTGTTTATTCCTCCTCAGAGGACAGTGTCACCTGTCCTTCCTGAATCTGACGGATTTCCTCCTGCAAGAAATCACGCTGTGCAATCAGATCCTCCATTTCTTTACGCAGTGCAAGCCGCTTTGCCTTGCATTCCTTATCCACATTGAGCAGATACTGATTGGCTGTTTCTTCCGTAATGCGTTTTTTTCTTTTGCCCTCCTCGATCAGCGCTTCGCTCTGTTCTGTTGCCTCACGGTAGATCTTGGCACAGTCCTCCTTGACATACGCCCAATAGGTATCGGCATCCTCGATCATCTTGTAGCGTGCAAACATTTTATCGTCATAATTTCCCTGCATAACCGCCAGAATAATGCCGGGGACAAATCCTACAACCGAGGCGATCAAAAGGATAATGAACCAGGTCTGCAAATACCAGGGCCGCCGCAGCGGTGATCCTGTGCCCCAGACTTTCGGCGCAGCATCCTTCGGGTTCTGAGACTGTACATTCTGAGGGGCATAGGCCGGCCTCTGCCCGAATGCAGGCTGGATTCCCTGAGAAGCCTCAAAGCCATAATGCGTGCCGGCCTGTGTGCCATACAGATCGGAATAGCTGCTGTTTCCCATAAAAACCACTCCTTTGTACTACCACTCATGCGAGAGGATGAAGCTTGTGCTTTTGTAATTATCATTATATACTATTTCTTCCAATTTGTCAATAGCATTTACATGTTTATTTTTGTACAAAGGGTGAATTTTTAATGACCGTCTTCGAGAACAATCCGCTTCAGCATTCCCAGATCAAATACATCAACGGTATCGTCAATATTGAGATCCGCAGCATCGCATTGCTCTGCCGTCATATCCGCACAACAGAGCAGATACTTCTGTAGTAGCAGAATATCTGTCAGATCAATTACCTGATCTTCGACTATATCACCCTTAGTTACTACATGCGCAGTTTCAGGCTCAGTTTCCGGAACATCCTCTTTCACCAACGTCAGCACAAAGCACTGACTTGCCGTTTTCAGCGGTTTGTTGTAGGTAATCCACGCTCCCTCATAGGTACTTGCATCAAATACATCCAGGCACTGGGTCAGACCTGAGTTCAACGTCATCAGCATGGTGCCGTTGGTGCATTTCGCAGTCTGGAAGGTCTGCTCTTTGGGCAGGCTTCTGGACGAAAGATGAACAGCGCTTTGCGTAGTGCTGCCCTGTGAGCCGACAGTCAGATAGTTTCCAGCAGCGTCAGAGATCATATAACCGTCATTTGTTGCCGCAAGATGCCACTGCATTTCCTGCTTGCTCTGAATTACATTGCCGGAATTGTCGCTGTTCAGGAACAGCCCGCTCCCTTCATTGCGGATTGTGTAGTACCCGTTGGCCAGCGCTACACTGTCTTCCGCCTGGTAATGATAGGTCTGCGGATAGATTGTGCTGAATACATCAAGCGCCGGCAGGGGAGTGCCGTCAAAGGAGAAAAGTGCCTGGTTGTCATATGAGGATCCCCCTGCATCGTCCACAGAAGCATCATATTCCCTGGCATACGAGGTAGCCCAGCCGGATCCCTGTTCCTCCCAGAGCTTTCGCTGTTCCTGCCATGAGATGCCCTGCTTTCCCAGCCAGGCAGGTTCCCAATAAAAAACGCCAAGGCCTTTCTCACCGACATTTGCCATCGCCTGAAATACGCTTGTCAGGCATGCTGCCTGTCCCTCAGGGGAGATTTCATAACGGAATACAACCCCACTGGAATCCTTTGATACCACATTTCCAAAGGAATCCCCATCCTCATTGGTATAGGGATAGGCTGTCTCCGCAACCATCACATATTTATCATAGGTTTGTGCAATCTTCTTCATGACATCGGTCATGTTTTCAGCAGTACCGTGCCAGTAAGGATAATAGGATGTCGCAAATACATCATAATCCACATTACATTCGGCAAGCACCTTGGCATACCAATCATAATACCCCGTAGAAGGATTAGCAAAATGCAACACCCGAAGCACATCTGCGTCGAAATCATGAACCGCATTACAGCCGGCTTTGAACATCTCGCAGATGCGGTACATATCGTCCTCGCCGCAGAATACACTGTTCGTTTCATTGCCGATCTGCACCATGCCGATATCTGCACCTGCTTCCCGGATTGTCTTCAGGCTTTCGAGCGTGAACTGATAGATTGCACTGCCCTTATCTGCGACAGACATGCCCAGCCATGCTTTTGGGGGGCGCTGCTTTTCGGGATCTGCCCAGAAATCGGAATAATGGAAATCTACCAGTATCTTCATGCCGCAAGCCGCAGCCCGTCTGCCGATTTCCGCAGCAGCCCTTACATCGTTGTTGCCGCCGCCATAGGAATGTCCTTTGCCGTCGTCCGGCTGATTCCAGACACGAACCCGGATATAATTGACGCCATGTGATGCAAGTACCTCAAAAATATCAGCAGGTTCTCCGCTGCTGTTCCGGAATACAACACCTGCCTTCTCAACAGAAAGAACCGAAGAAATATCCACTCCCCGGATTGGCTCGCCGCCGTTGACAGCCGGACTGATACTGTTGAATGTCACTGCGGGAACCTGCGCCGCTGCGATAGCAGGGAAACGGGCCGTGCCGATGCTCATAGCGCACGCCAGCACTGCCGCTGCAATTCTACCGATTTTCATATAATCCTCCTCGGCTGTTGAATGATTTTGTCATGCTTATTATACCATATATTGCGTGGGATGTAAATAGGGTTACAAGATTTGTAATCGAAAGTCAATGTCTCGGTAATCAAAACCTGTCTGAAATTTGTCGTTTAATTTGGAAAACCTCTTGACAAGAAGGTTGCTTCGTGATATAATAATAAAGTGATATGTTTCACAGATGACATGGTTTCTTTCATGGAGATGTATCGAAGTGGTCATAACGAGAACGACTCGAAATCGTTTGGTCGGTAAAACGGCCCGTGGGTTCGAATCCCACCATCTCCGCCAGCGCAGTTGTCTGCGCAGTCAGATGCGCTTCAAGTATTACTTGAGGCGCATTTTTACATACTGTAAGATAGTTTTGCCGCCGTCACATGGCGGCTATTTTGATAGTGACACCAGATACACTGCGTTCATAAATATTTAACATTTTATAAGCGCAATTCTACTGTCATCAACCGTCAATTATATGAAGGGAGGTCAAGGGGTGAGCTATGGAAATCCAGGAACAGTACAAGCGTGTATTTCAGTACTGCTGCACACATGTCAGTAATCCGGCCCTTGCAGAAGATATAACCCAGGAGACCTTTCTTCGTTACCTGGAACATCCTGAATACAAGGCGACTGGTAAGGAAATGCAGTACTTATATACAATTGCCAGGAATCTATGCATTGATGAATACCGCCGCAAACCATCCGAGGAGCTGCCGGAAGATTTCCCTGACCCGCACAGCCAGGATCCGGCTTGGAGTGATCGTCTGGCGCTTCGCAGCATACTTGATGCACTTCCTGAGGAGGAACGAGAAATTGTAACGCTGCGTTATATTTCGGAGCTGAGTGTTTCTGAGATTGCCGGAATGTATGGCGTTTCATGGTTCTCAATGAATAGAAGGATCAAACGGATTCTGAAAAAAATGCGTGATGCGTTCGGAAAGGAGGGGATGGAATGAAACGATTTCAACAAGCTCTGCATGGATTAAAAGATACCTATCCGTCCCCTGATCCGGAACGTGAAAAGGCATTTTTGAAGTCTCTGCATGAACAGGCACAGTCGGAATACCCATCCAGAAGGCATTCGGTCTTTTATATTGTTCCGGCATGCGCTGCTGCGGCTGTCATGATTATTGCCGGTATCGGAATTTACCAGAAAACCGGCTCACAACGTCTGCCGATGATCGAGGAAGAAACCACCACAATGACCGTGGATGAAACGTTGGCAAGTGAAGCACAGACTCAGACAAACATTGAAGATGCTACAGAAAACAAGGACGACAGAGACAATGAAAACGGGATCGCATCCGAGCCTCCTCTCCCCCATTCAACGGAAGCAGAGCAGGGGAGTACTGCAAGCAAATCGGACACCAATAGGATTGAAACACAAGCATCATCCCCTGTTCAGTCGGAGCAGAATCAGCAGCAGCCATCCACGCAGCCTGCAAAAAGTCCGGACGGAGCGGCTCCCGGCCAGCAAACTGCACCAGCACAAACCACTCAACCAATCAATCAGCACACCGAACCAGACGAAGTACAAACTGAATTGGATCCTCACGGTGGTCACAATTCGGATACGCCGGCGATGGAGCCGGAGCCTTTTGAAACCAAACCTGTTTTGCCAAATGACCCAGTTTTGCCAAATGATAATGTACCGAACCCGGATATTCCGAATCAGATCGGCGGTGCAGATAAACGGGTTGTCCCGGAATACGATTATACTATAGGAAATAATGTGAAATCGCTCGATGAACTGATGGAATATGAGATGGATCCGAGTAATGGAAATCAGAGTCCAACGATTTTGCTGGAATCTCTGGTGGAGAAAGCCGATCTCATTGTGATTGCCGAAGTAAAACAAACGTATTATACTCAGGCATCCCAAGACGCCTATACGCAGCTTGATATCCTGATAACCTCTGTTATCAAGGGCGAACTGCATGAAGGCGATCAGCTCTCTGTTTATGAGAAAGGCGGCTATCTGCCATTAGAGGAAGCAACTGCATGCTATCCGTCCCTACAGGATAGTATGCTCAATGCAGATGGCATCGTGGTTCCGGGGAACGGAACAAGAGAAGGAGATCTGAGATGCTTCTTTCTGAAACAAAAGCGCAATCCGTCAATTCC
>JAFXOO010000462.1 GCA_017528675.1 Oscillospiraceae bacterium
AAACTGCCGCCGAAACAACAGAAGCCCCCACAGAGGATACCACCGCCGCCACGGAGTATCCCACAGAAGATACCACGGAGGATCCCACCGGCGAAACAGATACCGCCGAAGCAGCAGTGCCCGTCAATGCATCGCCCTCCGGGAATATTGCCGCCAACGTGCAGCAGCTCTATGTCCGCATCAACCATACACAGCGCATTGTGCTGCGGCTTTCGGGCGGACTCAAGCAGTCCGATATCCGCTGGAGCACCGATAACCCCGATGTGATCGACCTGGTGGCAGGTGAGGTGACAGGCCTGCAAAAGGGCACCTGCACCGTGACCGCCTCCTATGGCAGCGATGCGGTGCAGATTCCCGTGACCGTCCGGGAGCTGACTGTGGAAAAGGGCATCACCTGTGTGGACGGGCTGCTTGTGGTCAACAAGAGCTACAGCCTGCCGTCGGATTATGACCCCGGCCTGCTGCCCATCACGGAGGAGGCATTCAATGCCCTCGCAGAAGATGCCGCCAGCGAAGGCTATGACATCTACATCGGCTCGCCCTACCGGAGCTACCAGTTCCAGGAGAAGGTCTACAACAGCATGGTCAGCGGCTACGGCAAGGAATATGCGGACGCCCTCTCTGCAAGACCCGGTCATTCCGAGCACCAGAGCGGCTACACCATCGACTGCAATACCATCGACAACAACTTTGCCGATACGCCCGCCGGTCAGTGGCTTGCGGAACATGCCCATGAATACGGCTTCATCATCCGCTACCCGAAGGGCAAGGAGAATATCACCGGCTATGCCTATGAGTCATGGCATATCCGCTATGTCGGTATCGAGCATGCGACCAATATGTACAGGCAGGGGCTGACGCTGGAGGAATACCTCGATGTGCAGTCAGTCTATGACGACACAGAGGAGGACGTGCCTGTCGTGGACAACCCCGATGAGGAAAATGTGCCGGATGCCGTGTATGCCCCGGAGGAATAACAGAACCAGTACCGCCTGCCGCAGCAATTCACTGCGGCAGGTGAATTTTTTTCCTGAAACGGTTGATTTTATGCGCTGAATCTGCTATAATAATAAACAGATGCTCTATGAAAGGGGGATTTGCTTTGGAAAACGGTATGGACATCGGTACAGTGCTGCGCTATGGACTGATTACACTCGGACTGTTTGTGCTGATCTATCTGATCGCTGAATTTACGCCAAAAATCGCAAAGCTTGTGGATGCGTGGATTGCAAAGTACCGTGAGAACCATGACCCGAAGCGGAACCGTTCCTACAGCGTGCGCTCGATCTACGAGCTGCCGCCGAAAGACAGAACACCGGAGCCCCCTGCCGATGAGCAGCAGGATTCACAGGAAGAAAGGAACCAGTAACTATGGCTAAGAATGACAAGAAGATGGTCAGCGCCATCACCTCTATGGATGAGGATTTTGCACAGTGGTACACGGATATCGTCAAGAAGGCTGAGCTGATCGCCTACACCTCCGTCAAGGGCTGCATGGTCATCCGTCCCTACGGCTATGCGATCTGGGAGAACATCCAGCGCATCCTGGACGGCATGTTCAAGGCCACCGGCCATGAGAACGTGAACATGCCCATGTTCATCCCGGAGTCCCTCCTCGAAAAGGAGAAGGACCATGTCGAGGGCTTTGCGCCTGAGGTGGCATGGGTAACAATGGGCGGCAATGCCAAGCTGGAGGAGCGCCTCTGCGTGCGCCCGACCTCCGAGACCCTGTTCTGCGACCACTACAAGGACATCGTCCATTCCTACCGCGATCTGCCCAAGCTCTATAACCAGTGGGTGAGCGTGGTGCGCTGGGAGAAGACGACCCGTCCGTTCCTGCGCTCCCGTGAGTTCCTCT
>JAFXOO010000004.1 GCA_017528675.1 Oscillospiraceae bacterium
GAGGGTGGTTTAGGAGGGGCGAGCAGCCCCTCCTGAGTCGGCGCAAGCCGACAAAAAGCTTAAGTTGTTGGCATTTCGGGACAGTCACCAGATCTGATCCCACCGTTCCATGCTGCAAAGGAACAATGCCTGCGTGTAATCCGCCGGATCTGCCGCCGAACCATAGGCGCTGCGCATCCGGGTGAGATCGACAATGCAGATCTCGCTGTAATGCTCCGCCAGGAACGGAATCATGCAGTCCGCAAAATCATCCTTATACAGCAGCAGCTTTTTGCCGTTGTCGAGATTCGTCTGTACCACAAGCTTTTCACAGGGCGTTCCGAGATAGAACTGGTACATCGACTCTGTATCCAGTGCCGTTTCATCATAGAGCTCCTTGCCACGCTCCTCGATGCTGCCATCACCGTAATACGCCGTGACACGGGTGATCTGTGCGCCGCCCTCGTTACGGTAACGGTCAAGCACATCTGCCTTGACGCCGTCATACAGCGTGCGGGCATAGAGATTTCCCCGGTATTCCGTGGAAAGATGCGAGATCACATAATTCTCATAGGGCACTGCCGAGACACCCATCTTCTGAATGGCTGCCTGATAGACACAGTAGCAGCCGTAGCTCGTCCAGTGTGAATCCGTGCGGTAGTAGATATAGTTGTTCTTGCGGGAGGACAGTACGTTATAGGCATCCACACAGCGCACACCTGCGGCGGTTTCTGCATAGATTGCCTGGATGCGGCTTTTCTGGTCGGCATTCACGGCATTGGCGGGGAGCGTGGTCTTGTAGATCTCCGATGCAGAGGGTACCAGTATCAGGTAGGTCGGCATGCCTGTCTCTGCATAGAAATCATTGACCGGCCCGGCGGATGTGGCCGGATCCGGCACCTCCTCGGTAATCAGCTTCTCCAGCAGCATATCATCCGTGACATAGACGCCCTGGATCATTTTCTCGCCAAGCAGCAGATCCGCACGGCTTTTGACACGGAACAGTTCATCGTGAAAGCCCAGATGCTCCGTCAGGTATTCCTCCACCCGCCCGGACCATTCGCCGTTAAACGCCGTATGGAGCGTCGGAAGCGGAAAATCTGCCGGTCGGAATGCCAGAATCGTTGCGACGAGTACCGCCAAATAGACCGCTGCGGTCACGATCACCGTCAGGCGGTGCAGATTGATCTGTTTCATAGCAGCCCTCCTATAACCGCAGCCAGAGGCTCTGGATGCGCTCGCCGTACAGCATGGACGCCAGACTCAGCAACAGCAGCAGTACATTCACTGCCGGTCGGAAAATGGCGATGCTTCTTCCGAATTTAGTCTCTGCAATACGCTCGCTGATGTTCCGGAACAGGTCAGTGGCGATGTAAAGCCCGATCAGGATGACGGCAATATACGATGTGAAGAAGTAGGTGCCGCTCCGGTCTGCAATGCCTGCCCCGAAGCCCAGCATGGACGCCCAGATGGTGCCAGCATCCGAAAGGCTGTCCGCAAAGAACAGAACCCATGCAAATTGCAGCACAATGGCTGTATAGAACAGCCCCACGACATAGCGTTTCTTCAACGCCGGCCCAAGCAGAAGCTGCTCGGCTGTCAGCAGCAGTCCGATGGTCAGCCCCCAGAGCGCAAACTGCGGCTTCATACCGTACCAGCAGCCAATCAGCGTCCACATCAGAATCAGCCCGCTGTACTTGCGCCACTTGCTCTGGTGCTCGCCAAAGAGGAAATAACGGAAATTCGTCTGGAACCAGAGCACCAGCGTGATATTCCAGCTCTGCATGTAGGTGGTGATGCTGGAGGTGAAAAAGGGCTGGCTGAAATTCCTGGGCAGCGTGAAGCCGAAGGTTCTGCCCAGTCCCCGTGCCATCTCGGAATAGCCAAGCAGTTCAAAATACAGGTACAGTGAAAAGACGATGGTCGTGAGCCAGGCGGTGAGCATGCTCATCTGTTCGGAATCGGTCTGGCGAAGCTCCCGGAAAATATAGCCGAATGTGTCCGCCAGCACCACCTTCTGTGCCAGTCCCCGCAGAAAGAGCGACAAGCCCTCGCTCAGATCCTCCGTACTGCACGGACGCTGCCCAAGCTGCTCCTTGTATTCCAGGAAGCTCAGCAGCGGCCCTGCGTACAGCACCGGGAACAGTGTCAGATACAGCGCCAGTACCGGGAAATTGACCTCTGCCGTGTGACGCCGCCGGTAGATGCCGATGAGATAGCCCAATCCCTGAAGCGTGTAGATCGCAATGCCGAACGGGAACAGCAGATCTCCGGTCACACTGCCCCGGATCCACACCATTGCCCCTGTCTGCATGACAGCGGAAAATGCCAGCACAATCATGCTCAGCACACGTTTTTCCTTCCACTTTTCAAGCAGCAGTCCGGTTCCGTAGTCATACAGCACACATGCCGCCAGATACAGCACCCGCACCGGGCTCCCCCAGCCGTAGAGCAGCAGTCCTGCAATCAGCAGGAAATACCGCTTGGCTCTGACGGGGATCAGATAATAGCACAGCAGCAGCACCGGCAGCACTGCCACTGTGAAGGTGAATGAGGATAGATACATACGTCACCTCTGGTTGATTGATTCAGCCCCGCCGGAGAGCATCGCCAGGAATTCCTCCCGGCGCATCATTGCATTGAGTACCTCCAGCAGGGACGATGCGGAGAGCATCGAAGGCAGTCCGAGCGACTGTTGCAGCGCACGCCGCCGCTCTGCGCAGTCCGGCGTGCCGCTCAGTCCGGCAAGATAGAGATCGGTCTTGGTAATCGGATCCCCGGCGGGCGCATCCTCTGTCAGGACACCCGCCTTCCGGAATGCCTCCCGCAGCACCTCCGCCTCCATGCCCTCCACACCGAGCTTTCCCTCGGCGGAGGGCTTTCCCTTGCGGCGCTCCTTGCCGAAAACATCCGGGATGTAGATGTTCCGGATGTCGCCTTCCGGAATCGCCCCCCGCAGGAAGCCCCGGATTCTGAAGCCCGCACGGTCAGAATCCGTCAGAATGAGAATACCTGTTGTCTTCGCATAATACCGGATCAGGCCGAGCAGCTCCTCGTCCTTGAAAATCCGGAAGCCGCCGGTCGGGATGATGACGGCCTTGACGAGAGAGGCAAGCTTGATCTTGTCATACTTGCCCTCCACGATGATTGCCTGTCTGATTTGCAGCATTCCGTTCACCTCCGGAGCATTTCCACGATGGTCTGTTCAAACAGCACCCGCTCATCCACTGTACCGGAGTGCAGCCGTTTTTCTGCCTCGCACAAAAGCCGCAGACAGGCGGCGATATGGGCATCTGTCTCGCCCATACTGCTGCGGAAGGCGTTTTCCACCATAAAGGAGAAGCTGTAGGAAAAATCCGCTGCCACATCGTCTGCTGTCTTTCCGGCTCCCCTGGCTGCACATGCCCGCTGCACATCAATCATGCTGCCGGATACTGTCGCCAGGAGATAGGGCATCTCCACCCGCAGGCTCAGGAGCTCATCCACAGCACGCATTGCATCCGCTGCCTTCCGCCGCAGCACTGCATTGGTCAGCATATAGACGGTTGTCTCAAGCTGGGGCGTAACCATGTCCTTGACAAGCTGCATCGTGATCTCGCCGCCATCCGCAAACGCACAGAGCTTGTCGAGCTCATTGCGGATGCGAAGCGTCTGGCAGCCGCATTCCTCTGCTAAGAGCTGTGCTGCCGGACGCTGCATGATACAGCCCCGTTTCCGTGCCGTTGCAAGGATTTCCGCTGCTGTCTGGCTCACGCTTTTCGGCTCAAGGCAGCAGACTGTACCCTGCTTTGCGATATAGTCCACGAGTTTTTTGTTCCGGGCGGTGGGCTTCTTGTTCTTGCCTGTCTTGCCGCCGTAGATGTCAAAGCCCGTGACATCGAACACCAGCACCGTCCGGGGGGAGATATGCTCCAGCACCGCCATCACGCCCTTGCGCACATCCTCCCGCACGCTCTCCATGTTCAGATCATGGATCCAGATACAGTTCCAGTCTGCAAACATCGGGCAGAGCTCTGCTTCATCCGCCAGCATGCTGACATCGAGGCTGGC
>JAFXOO010000463.1 GCA_017528675.1 Oscillospiraceae bacterium
AGATGAAACAGACCCTTGCCTGCCTGATGGCAGCAGCGCTGCTTGTGCCGGGGCTTCCGGTGATGGCAGAAGGAGAGGAGACTGCATCACCTGCGGAGGATACGGCTGCGGCAGAAAACGCTGCGGAGGATACCGCAGAGGACGTACAGGAAACGATCTCCGTCGAGGAGGAAGCAGAGGAATTCATGTGCTCTGTGGAGGAGGTCGAGCAGTACCTCGATCTTGTGGGAGAATGCGACGGCTATGCAGTCTATCTCCGGCCGGAGGACTATAAGGAGCGTATCGAGGCACAGACGGCAAAGGCATATCCTGACGAGGATGCGGCGAAGGATGCCCGTAAGGAAATCGAAAAGCACCTGAAACCCGTGGAACTGGCGCTGATCGACACTGAGACTCACAAGATGGCTGCCGAGCTCGAACAGATTGAAAAGAGCAAGGAGGAGGTCGTCTATTTCAGCGATGCGGGGCATTATCTGGTGTTCCTGAATGCGGACAAGAACAAGGTCAACCGCATCCGTTTCCGTGTTTCCACACTTGACAGCGAATATCTGTTCCTGACGAAGGACCAGGAGACGCTCGAACTCTACAGCACCGATTACAAGGAGCTCCGTGCAAGCCTGAAGAAGGGCAGTACTGCGGACAAGAAGACCGCATTCCACTCCGCTGACAATCGGTATCATGCGCTGCTGAGCGAAGCACTTGACCAGGTGTATTACTGCGTCCGGGAGGGTGCCGAAAACGACAAGCTCCGGATGTACTATGACGAGGACACGGCGATGATCGGCCTGATGAACAAGGAAACCGGCTATATCTGGTGGTCAAGTCCGCTGGAAGCGAACCGTGACACCCGTGCGACTCGAACGCTTGTGACGGATCTGCAATCCTCGGCGGTGCTGACCTATGGCGATGCCGGAAGCCGTGGCGTAACCAATCTGCGCTCCCGGAACCAGTCCGAAATCCGGATCAAGGAGCTCGATGACGGCATCACCGTGAGCTATGAGTTCAGTAAGGCGGGCATCACCATTCCGGTGTCTTACCGGCTTGAGGACGATCACCTTGCGGTGAGCGTCAGGACAGCCGACATCAAGGAAACTAAGACGGCGCAGGGCATCTCTGCAACGCAGCTCACGCTGCTTGGCAGCTTCGGTGCGGCGGGGCCGGAGGAGGAAGGCTACTTTGTCATTCCGGACGGCTGCGGTGCGCTGATCCGGTTCAACAACGGCAAGGCCTCGACCAAGAGCTATTCCGCCCGTGTCTATGGCCGGGATATCACAACGGTGCCGACCACAAGGCCGCCTGTGACTGAAAAACTCCTGATGCCGGTGTACGGCATCGTCAAGCAGGACAATGCGATGGCAGTCATCGTGGAGAAGGGCGACGGCAATGTGACACTCAATGCCAGCGTCAGCGGGCAATCCCTGAGCAGCTACAATATCTGCTCGTTCAACTATATGCTTCGTGGCTCAGATACGTTTTATATGCCCGGTGATTACGGTACGCTGACTGTTTTCGAGGATGGGCCGATCAAGGCAGAGGAGCTCCGTGTACGGTACTATCCGCTCACTGCTGAGGCGGAAACCGGCTACATGCAGATTGCACAGACCTACCGGGACTATCTGCTCGGTGACGGCGGCGTGACGGAAAAAACACAGCCGGACACCGCCGAGCTGTATCTCGATCTGTACGGCGGCTGCATGAAGAACCGCTCGGTTCTGGGGGTACCTGTGACGGTCAGGACTTCGATGACGAGCTTTGATGAGGCAAAGGAGATTGTCTCCGGCCTGCATGACAGCGGTGTGGACAAGATGGTCGTCGTGTACAATCAGTGGACGAATGAGGGCATTTCCGGTAAGGTGGACAACAAGGCGGCACCCTCCGGGACACTCGGCGGCAGCAGTGCTTTCAAACGGCTGAGCAGCTATCTGTCAGAGCAGGGGGACAGCTTCTATCCGGCGGTGAACAACAAGGAGTTCCGGTCCGGCAACGGTTACTACAGCTTCTTCAACACAACGATCCGCATTTCCAATGCCTACTCCCGTCAGATGCGCTATAACCTGTCCTATGGTGTGCAGGATACCAGCAAAAAGACGCTCCCGCTGTTATCGCCCGGAACATTTACGGAGCTGTACGGAAAGCTGGCAGCAGCCTACAGCAAGAAAAACATCGGCGGTGTATGCTTCGGGGAGATGACCTCCACGCTCTGGGGGGATTACGGCAAGCAGAACATGGGGCGTGAGGATACGATGCACGCCTTGCAGGAGAGCTACCAGACCGTGAAGAATGCCGGTGTGGGCATGCTTTCGGATACATGCGCCGCCTATGCGTTCCCGTATACAGACCGCATCACGGATGTGCCGCTTCAGTCGAGCCGGTTTGATGTGTTCGACGAGGACATTCCGTTTTATCAGATTGTGATGCACGGTGTGGTGCCCTATTCCGGCACGGCGATCAATGCAAGTGCCGACAGCCGTGCGGCGTTCCTGACATCGGTGGCAACGGGCTGCAATCCGGCATTTGATATGATCTATGCCGAGGCAAGTGACCTCAAGGATACGGATTTCGACCGCTATTTTTATTCGCATTACGCTTTCTGGACAGATACGGCAGCAGAGGAATACCGCATTGCAAAGGAAGTCCTGTCCGGTGTAAGCGACCAGAAGATTACCAACTATACCCGCAGCGGCGATGTTTCCGTGACGACCTTTGAAAACGGCACAGAGATCACGGTGGACTATGCCAATGAGACAATTACTTCCGGCGGCAGGACCTGGTCGCTCGGAGAGAAAGGAGGTGCCGGTCAATGAGTGAAGAAACCAGAACGGAACAGCCGGCAGCTCCCGAAAAGGGGAAAAAGGAGAAACGGCTGCTGAAAATGCCCTATGAGCGCCGCAAGGGGCTCTACGGCTATGGCTTTATTGCGCTGTGGTTTGTGGGCACGGCGATCTGGTTCCTGTATCCGCTGCTCAATTCGCTGATGTATTCGTTCATGACGGTCACACCGGAAGCGGGCGGCATGCAGGGCGAGTGGGTCGGGCTGAAAAACTATGCCTATGTTTTCGGCGGCGACCAGCACTATGCCCGGTATCTGACCAGTGTGCTCTGGGAGACTGTCTGGAAAACGCCGCTGATTCTGGTGTTCTCACTGTTCATTGCGGTAATCCTGAACCAGAAGTTCAAGGGGCGCACCTTTGCAAGAGCGGTATTTTTCCTGCCGGTCATCATTGCCACAGGCCCCGTCTATAACATCATCAACGGCGATATTTCCAAATCCGGTGCAAGCAGCGCCGGGCAGTTCTCGACCATGTTCTCGACAGACCTGATGGGAGAGCTGTTCCAGTTCATCGGCATCTATGGCATCTCTGACTCGATGCAGACGATGGTGGAAGCGGTGTCGAATAACATCTTCGGCATTGTGTGGAATGCCGGCATCCAGATCCTCATCTTCCTTGCAGCGCTCCAGAATATCCCGGTGTCCGCCAAGGAGGCCGCACAGATGGAGGGCGCCACGGCGTGGGAGTATTTCTGGAAGATCACGCTGCCCTATGTTTCACCGATGATTCTTGCCTGCCTGATTTTCACGGTCATCGACAGCTTCACGGCGCCGGATAATCTGGTCATGGGGCGTGTGCTGGATATGCAGAAGGACTGGCAGTATGGCTATGCAGCGGCGATGGCTTGGGTGTACTTTGCGATTGTTCTGGCGGCAGTCGGCCTGATTACCTGGATTATGAACCATTTCATCTATTACGAAGTGGATTAAGGAGGGACAGACATGGCAAAAGAAAAACCGGTTGTTGCACCGGACGGCACAGTCATCGGCGGCGGTCTCTCCAGAAAGGAACTTCAAAGAATCCGCATGCAGAGCATGAACGAGGAGGAAAAGACCTATCTGCGGCGTAAAGAAGCTATGGACAAGGTCTGGCCGGTTGCAAGGTTTCTGATTCTGTTCGGGCTTTGCTTCATCATCCTGTATCCGCTGATGTATATGCTGAGCTGCGCCTTCCGGGCGCAGGAGGACATGAATGACCCGACCGTTATCTGGATTCCTCGGCATTTCACACTCAGAATCCTACAGGAGACCTGGCGGGCGATGGACTTTGGCAATACCTTCCTGCGGACGCTCCTGCTGAATATCGGCTGTTCGGTTGTGCAGGTCATCACCTGTGCGATTACGGGCTATGGCTTTGCACGCTTTCGCTTCAAGGGCAAGAATCTGCTGTTCGGGCTTGTGCTGATGCAGATTCTGGTACCAAGCCAGATCATCGCCATTCCGCAATATATGGAGTTCCGCTACTGCCTCGGCCTGCAACCGCTGATGGAGAAGATCAGCCCCTCGCTTGGCAGTGCATTCAACCTGATTGACTCGCCGCTGACGATGTATCTTCCGGCGCTGATGGCAAACGGTATCCGTGCAGGTCTGATGATCTTCATTTTCCGGCAGTTCTTCAAGGGGTTGCCCAAGGAGCTGGAGGATGCGGCATATCTGGACGGCTGCGGGCCGTTCCGGACATTTGTGCAGGTCATGGTGCCGAATGCAGCCTCCTCATTTCTGACGGTATTCCTGTTTTCGGTGGTGTGGTACTGGAACGACTACTACGTCAGCTCCACGTTCTTCACCAAGAATTCGACCATCGCCCTGATGCTCAAGAACCTCAATACACAGCTTGCAATTGAATTGTTCAACAGTGCAACGGTCGAGATCTCGCCCCGTGAGCAGATTCTCTGGATGGAGGCAGGCTGCCTGCTGGCAGTGCTTCCCCTGCTGATTATGTATGTATTCTTACAGAAATACTTCACGGAGGGCATAGAACGCTCCGGTCTGGTCGGCTGACACGGAAATTCCCCGGAATCTGAATAGATTCCGGGGAATACTTATGAAAACACTGATTTATTTGTAAATTTTGTGAAGAACGCTTGACAAAAATGTGAATATCGTGTATAATGAGGGTAATATTATAGAAGGAGGGAATATTATGCATATTTCCATATTATCCGCTCTGTTGAGCAAGGTGCTTCCGCTGGCTGATTACTATGATTACGGCGATTATGGTGATTATGGTTACGGTGGGTCCGGCGATGAGGTCGCTGTTGCGGCACTCACAGGCTTTTATGTGGTTTACCTCATATTCTGCCTCGTGATTGGAATCCTTGGTGTCATCGCCTACTGGAAGATCTTCACCAAGGCAAGAAAGCCCGGCTGGCATGCCATTGTTCCGTATCTGAACATGTACACCCTGTTTGACATCATCTATGGCAACGGCTGGAAGTTCCTGCTGATGCTGGTGCCCGGTCTGAACGCCGTGCTGGCGATCATGATGTTGGTGCGGCTTGGCCAGGCGTTCAACAAGAGTACGGGCTTCATAGTCGGTCTGGTCTTCCTGACGCCGATCTTCCTGCTGATTCTGGCGTTCGGTGATGCCAGATACAGAGGCCCGCAGAAGGATTGCTTTATCTGATTTTTTGATTTTCAG
>JAFXOO010000464.1 GCA_017528675.1 Oscillospiraceae bacterium
ATTTTCTGTATCTGTCTGCTCCTCAGTGTCATCTTCCTCGGGCTCCCCCAAATCGTATGCTGCACCTGCATCCTGCAATTTGTTGTAGCTGCCGTTGAGATAATAATCATCACCGCCGAGATCGTGCGGAATGAGATCCATATTTTCAAGCCTGCGTACATCGTTCGGCGACATAAAGCCGTTGCCGACACCGATCGCATAAGCGTTCATTCTGCTCTGGTAATCTCCGCGCATAAGGCCGTCCACATTGAATTTCGGGAAATATTCATCCTGTTCCTCTTCTAGCAGAAGGTCTTTGATGATGCCTTTTTCAATGCGGATGATCCACGGCATGAGCGAATACTGTACAAATGCGATACCCTGATGCTCGATGTTATTGAACGTAGACCTTTTCAGATCCTGAACCAGATGCGGCGGAACCTGAAACATTCGGCAGATCTCTTCCACATCGAACTCGCGGGTTGACAGGAACTGCGAATCCTCCGGCGGCAGCGATATTGGTTTATACTGCATACCTTCCTCGAGAACGGCGATACGGTGTGCATTGCGGGAACCGCCGTACACTCTCGTCCAGTTCTCACGGATCTTTTCCGGATTTTTCAGCACGCCGGGATGTTCCAGAACACCGGCAGGCTGCGCTCCGTTTTTGAAGAAGGCACTGCCGTAACGCTCCACCGCCATTGCTGCGCCCAGCGCGTTTTTCATCATAGCGATAGGGCTGAATCCAACCAGCCCGTTAAAGCCCAGACCGGGAATGTGCAGTATCTCGTCTCGCTGAAAAATGATATCCTTGTCATGCTCACCGGGCTTTTCATCGGTGTATGCATGATAGGTGTAGAACAGGTCGCCGGACTTCGGATCGCGGTCAATCTCCATGTTTTCCGGCAGCAACGGATACAGTCCTAGGATTTCGTTCTTGCCGTCCCGGACAATTTGTGCATACGCATTGCCCCAAAGTAGCAGATGGCACATGAGTGCTTCCCAGAATGAAAATGAACTCATTTCGGGATTCGGCTGTCGGTAGAGGATTTTGTACAGCGGATGGTCGGTCGCCAGTTCCTTATCCTCGCCCTCGCCGGTGTATCTGTATAGATGCAGCGGCAGTCCTGCAATCGTATTGGAGAGCAGCCGAACGCAGGCATAAACGGTCACAATCTGCATTGCGGTGCGCTCATCCACACGTTCTCCGCTGTGCGTCATGCCGAATACGAACAGGTTTCCTGAATCTCGGACATTGTCCTGAATATCCGGCAGCATCGGCGCGTCTCTTGGCTTGTTGATGCCAAGCCAGCTCAAAAAGCCCATACTATCTACCTCCTTACTGACAATAAAAACAGCCCTTCATTCCGAAAGACTGTTCCTATGATATCTCATTCTAATTCAATAAATGAGTAATGATTGTCAAATTGAACTAATTATTTTGGGTACAGGGATTCAAAGCCCCTGTACACTTTGCTGCAGATGATCATTTATAGTTGTAAAAATGATTTCCCTGAGCACGTATTGCTGCTGCCACGATTTTTAACATTTTAATGCCGGAATGTCATCCGTGCTTGCTTGACTTTCCTCTTTGCGCATGCTATAATAGTTACAAATCATTGCAAAGGTGGGATTTGTATGAGAAAACATTACCTTGACAACCTCCGGTGGATCACCGTGACAGTTGTTGTGTTCTATCATGTGATCTATATCTTCAACAATCTTCAGCCGTTTGGCGTCATCGGCGGTTTTTATGAGAACCAGTGGTGGGATCATTTTCAGACACTCTGGTATCCGTGGTTTATGGTGCTGTTATTTTCCGTTGCGGGTATGAGCGCCCGTTTCTCACTGGAGCGGCGTACAGTCGGGGAATTTGCGAAATCCCGCACGGATAAACTCTTTGTGCCGGTATCGCTTGGACTGCTGCTGTTCCACTGGCTTACCGGCTGGGTGAATATGGCGATCAGCAACGCCTTTGCGGACATCGGAAGCATTCCCGGTATTGTCCGTTATCTGATCCAGTGCGTGTCCGGCATTGGTGTATTGTGGTTTTTGCAGATGCTTTGGATCTTCTCCCTGCTCCTTCTCCTCATTCGCAAAATCGAAAAAGATCGGCTCTGGACACTTTGCGCCAAAATACCGGTCTGGGTTCTGCCGCTGCTCTGCATTCCGCTCTGGGGTGCTGCACAGATCTTGACGACACCGATCATTTCCGTGTACCGCTTCGGTTTTTACGGACTGGGTTTTCTGATCGGATACTTTATTCTGTCTCATGACGAAATCATGGATGCGCTTGAAAAGCTCTGGCTCCCGCTGGCGATCGCCGGAACGGGGCTTGGCATTGCGGAAGTCATCGTCTATTATGGGCAGAATTACGCAGAAGCTCCCGTTCGGGACAGCGTGCTTTCCATTGTGTATGCGTGGACGGCATCTCTGGCAATGCTTGCAGGCTGCAAGCGTTTTCTGAATTTCCGCAACAGCTTCACCGCCTGGATGAGCAGCAAGAGCTGGCCGCTTTACATTTTTCACTATACAACACTTGCTTATGCTGCGTATTTTATGAAAGGCACGGGTATTCCGGCGGCTGTGCAGTATCTAATCTGCACGATTGCAGCATTTGTCGGTGCTTATCTGCTTGGTGAGATCATTTCACGCATCCCGGTTGTGCGGTTCTGGGTGCTTGGCATCCACGGCAAGAAGAAACCAAAGGAGGAAACGCATGTTCAAGGATAATCTTATTTCACTGCGAAAAATGCATCATATGTCACAGGAAGCACTGTCTGAAAAACTCGGCATCGCCCGCCAGACGCTATCCAAGTGGGAGACCGGCGAATCCGTCCCCGACATCGAAAAGTGTATGGAGATCGCCAAAATCTTTGATGTCACACTCGACGACCTAACTGGTGAGAGCTGCTCCAAGTTTGGCATGAAATCGCCGCCGAAAGGCAAGCACTTGTTCGGCATGATGAAGGTCGGCGAGAAAGGGCAGATCGTTCTTCCGGCACGAGCACGGAGAGTGTTCAACATCCATCCGGGAGATCATCTAATCCTGCTGGGCGACGAGAATTCAGGGCTAGCGCTCATCAAGGAATCCGACCTGCTGAATCTTGCCCGTCTGGCAAGGGAACAGAGTGACGAAATCCTGTAATATGCCTGTATAAGTATTTGGGGACGAGTAGTCCCCAATACTAGTTAAGGCAATACCGCACAAAGGCAATTTTCAAAATATTCATAACGTAGGCAAGCCATTTTTGAAGTGTCACCATAGCAATATTTTGTATTATGCGGTGTTGCCTTAAAATACGATCAGATCGTGATCCGGCGCGTCATACACACTGCCCTGCATCTCATGTCGGATGCAACGGTCGAGTGCCACAATCCACGCCACAATGCCGTCGATCTTTTCCGTTGACTTTTTCTTGGAAGGCTTGATATTCTCAGCCGCATCCATCTCAGCGACCACATTACCCGCCATCCAGCGCAGGACAGGGTTGCCGCCATGAATAAAGTTTCCTTCAAGAAGCAGCTTGTACAGTTCCTTCATTGGCGGTGACATATCCTTGAATCCCATGCCCATCGGCACAACGGTAAATCCATCTCCCTCAAGGTCGGTGATCAGCTGCGTAGCGTTCCAGCGG
>JAFXOO010000465.1 GCA_017528675.1 Oscillospiraceae bacterium
AGGGGGCAAAGCCCCCTGAGTCGGCGCCAAGCCGACAAAAAGCGCCCGCCTAAGAGAGGGGCAACCACCTCAACAAAAGAAAAAGGAGGCAATCCCATGAGTGAGGACAGAGCTGTTACGATTGACATGCTCGTTCAGAAAATCCTGGACAACGACAAGCAGTATGACCTGAGCAAGATCATTTCTGCCTATGAATTTGCGGCAAAGGCTCACGAGGGGCAGTTCCGTTCCTCGGGGCAGCCATATATCATCCACCCGCTTGCGGTGGCGGAGATTCTGCTCGATCTGGGTATGGATACCGATACGATCTGCGCTGCGCTCCTGCACGATGTCGTGGAGGATACTGAGGCGACCTCGGAGCAGCTTGCCAAGCGCTTCGGACGGGATGTGGCCAATCTTGTGGATGGTGTCACCAAGCTGACCAAAATCCCGATTTTCAATAAGGAGCAGCAGCAGGCTGAGAATATCCGCAAGATCATGCTCGCCATGAGTCAGGATATCCGTGTCATCATCATCAAACTCTGCGACCGGCTGCACAATATGCGCACGCTCGAATTCCGGCCGGAGCACAAGCAGCGCCACACTGCGCTCGAAACCATGAACGTCTATGCGCCGATTGCGCACCGCCTCGGCATCAAGGCCGTGCAGGAGGAGCTGGAGGATCTGGCGTTCCATTACCTCGACCCCTTCGCCTACTCGGAGATTGAGCACCAGATGGAGATCAAGAAGGAGGAGCGTGAGGCATTCATCGCTTCGCTCGTGGGAGCCATCAGCGAGCGTCTCAAGACACTTCAGTTCGAGAAGGAGCCGGCCATTGAGGGGCGTGTCAAGAGCATCTACGGCATGTATAAAAAAGTATTCGTCGGGCATAAGGATATTGACCAGGTCTATGACAAGTATGCCGTGCGGGTGATTGTTTCAACCATTCCGGAGTGCTATAATGTCCTTGGTATCATCCATGATATGTACCGGCCGCTGCCAAACCGCTTCAAGGACTACATCGCCACGCCGAAGTCCAATATGTATCAATCCCTGCACACCACCGTCCTCGGCAGGGAGGGCATTCCGTTCGAGGTGCAGATCCGCACCTGGGAGATGCACGCCACGGCAGAATACGGCATCGCTGCCCACTGGAAATACAAGGAAGGCATCCAGGGCAAGGATAAGATGGAGCAGCGCCTTGCATGGGTGCGCCAGATGATCGAGGCACAGCAGACCTCCGACGATGTGGAGGAGATCGTGCGCATGATTAAAAGCGACCTTTCCCCGGAGGACATCGTGGTCATGACCCCCAAGGGCGACACCATCTCGCTCCCGGTCGGCTCGACCGTCATCGACTTCGCTTACCGTATCCACACGGAGATCGGCCACAAGATGATGGGAGCCAAGGTCGGCGGCAAGATTGTGCCGCTCGACCATGAACTCCAGACGGGCGATATCTGCGAGATTATGCTCAGCAAGGACCCCGATAAGGGCCCGAACCGTGCCTGGCTCGACATCGTCAAGACCAATGAGGCCAAGTCCAAGATCCGCTCCTGGTTCAAGCGGGAGCGCCGTGAGGAGAATATCCAGACAGGCCGCTCCATGCTCGAAAAGACCTTCCGCCACAACCGGATCCGTGTGCCGGAGGAGGAGTGGGAGAAATTCCTGGGGGATGATCTCAAACGCCACAACTGTACCTCGCTGGAGGATTTCCTCGCATCCATCGGCTATGGCGGCGTGAATCTGCAAAAGCTCATCCCACGCTGGAAGGAGCAGTTCCACAAGCAATACCTGCTTGAGGAGGAAGCCGAGCAGGAGGAACAGCCGATTGTGGCACCGGTTACGACAAGCCGCAGAGGCCGCATCGTCCTCGATGATATCAGTGACTGCGCTGTCAAGTTCGCACAGTGCTGCAACCCGCTGCCGGGGGATGATATTGTCGGCTTTATCACACGGGGACACGGCATATCCGTGCACACAACATCCTGTGTCAACTACCGGGCGATGCTTGACCGCAATATCCCGGAGGAGCGTGACCGCTGGCTGGATGTCCAGTGGACGGAAAGCTCCGACACTGCCATGCAGACCAGCATTGAGGTCGTGGCAGTGGACAGAGTGGGACTGGTGTATGATATCACGGCGATTCTGATGGAATCCCGTATTCCGATCATCCACTCCTCGTCCCGTATCCTGAAGAACGGCAATGCTGTCTTTGATGCCAGCATCCGCATCGTCAACAAATCACAGCTCACATCGACCTTTGACCGCATCCGGAAGGTGCGGGGCGTGCTCTCCGTGGAGAGGGCAAACGGCTGACAAAGGGCGGTATTCTGGGAGGAACCACATGAAGCCGGAGAATATCCTACGCCATTTTTCCACCATCACACGCCATCGTCATGCGGTGATCCGCAATTGTATCCGGGCAGGTATCCCAGTGCAGGGGCTGGGGCATGATCTGTCGAAATACATGCCGGAGGAATTCCTTCAGGGCGTGCGCTATTATCAGGGAACACGCAGCCCGAACGAGCAGGAACGCATTGAAAAGGGCTATTCTTCCGCCTGGATGCATCATAAAGGACGCAACAAGCACCATTTTGAGTACTGGACGGACTACAATCCCGCAACCCGGCGGATGAGTCCGGTGAAGATGCCACGTCGGTATGTGATCGAGATGTTCTGTGACCGGCTTGCGGCGAGCAGAATCTACAACGGTGACAGCTATGAAGACAGCATGCCGTTGCAGTACTTCCTGAAGGGGAAGGAAACCCGGTGCATCCACCCGGAGACATCGGCATTTCTGGAGCGGCTGCTGAGAATGGTTGCCGTGAAGGGCGAGGACTGGACCTTTGCCTGGATCCGGCATTATCTCGCACGGAATGACGACTATTGACAGACTGCGCCCCCGGCGGTGAACCGGGGGCGTTTCCTGTGCGTTGGGTCAAAATTCTTGCATAAATGCGGTTATTCTGATAGATTTCAGGTCAATTTTATTGTATAATGCAGATAATACTACAACTGCATTCGGTGCAGTGATCTGGAGGTTTGACCATGAGAAAGAATCTGATTTGTGCAGCGCTGGCAGCCTTCCTGCTGCTGACAGGATGTGCCGGCCCGGCGGAAAGTTCTTCTGCACCCGCCGAATCCCTGACGGATACGGCAGAGAACATGACGGAGGCTGTGACAGAGGCTGCTGCGACGGAGGCCGCTGCGGAGGTGCCGGAACTGCCGGGGTATACGCTGCTGTGGAACGATGAATTTGACGGTGCTGCGCTCGATGAGGGCATCTGGAACTATGAGCCGCATGAACCGGGCTGGACGAACGAGGAGCTCCAGGAGTATACGACCTCTGCCGACAACGTGTTCCTGCGGGACGGCTGCCTCGTCATCAAGGCAATCAAGTCGGAAAGGGACGGCAAGGATTACTACACCTCCGGCAAGGTGACTGCCCAGAACAAGAAGGACTTCACCTACGGCAAGGTTGTGGCTCGTGCCAAGGTTCCCGCAGGGCAGGGGCTGTGGCCGGCGATCTGGATGATGCCGCAGGAGGAACAGCACTACGGACAGTGGCCGAAGTGCGGCGAAATTGACATCATGGAGGTGCTCGGCAGCCGGCTGGATACGGCTTACGGTACCGTGCATTACGGCGCACCCCATGCCGAGCAGCAGGGGACGTATGTGCTTGAAAACGGCAGCTTTGCGGATGATTTCCACGAATATTCCGTGGAGTGGGAACCGGGCGAGATGCGCTGGTATATTGACGGCGAGCTCTATCACACGGTCAATGACTGGTTCACTGCCGAGGAGGGCGGGGACGAAAAGCCCTATCCTGCACCGTTTGACCAGCCGTTCTTTGTACAGATGAACTTAGCTGTCGGCGGCACCTGGCCGGGCAATCCCGATGAAACGACAGATTTCGACAAGGCAGAATTTGAGATTGACTATGTGCGTGTATACCAGAAGCCTTCCTATGACACAAATGTGACAAAGCCGGAGAAGAATTTCCGGGATGCGGACGAGACCGGCAACTATGTGTATAACGGTGATTTCTCGGAGGCAGAGGCGCTCGATGACGAGGAAAACTGGTACTTCCTGCTGTTCGAGGGCGGTGAGGGTGCTGCACAGATCAAGGACAACACCATGATTATCAGCTCCACGAACGAGGGAACGGTGGATTATTCCGTGCAGCTTGTGCAGCCTGCCATCCCGATGATAAAGGGCAAAAAGTACCGTCTGACCTTTGATGCATGGGCGGATGAGGAGCGTGACATCATCACCTGCGTGGATGCGCCGACTGCCGGTTGGGTGCGCTATTTAGCGGATACCACCCTGACGGTTGGCACAGAGAAGCAGACCTTCACCTTTGATTTCGAGATGAAGGACAAGGACGACCCCAACGGCCGCCTGGAATTCAATCTCGGACACCGTGGCTCAACGGCAACGGTTTACATCCAGAATGTCCGGATTGAAGAAGTCGTTTAACAAGCAAAGCCCCTGAGTGCTGCTCAGGGGCTTTGTGTCTTTATGGGGTCTCGTTTTTGTCATGCAGACAGTAGGCAAGCGTCATCAGGCTGTCACCGAGGTGGACGTTTTCCACAATGATATTGGGATTGTTGATCCGCAGATCGAAGTGGCTGAAATTCCAGAAACCAATGATGCCGAGCGAAACGAGCTTGTCCGCAAGCTGCTGGGCGGCATCCTTGGGAATGCAGAGCACGGCTGCCTGCGGTTTATGCTGCTGGCAGAAGCTTTCAAGCGTCTCCATCGGCATAATCGGCAGCGAAGCGGTCATGGTGCCTGCCAGAAGCGGATTGCTGTCAAAGACGCCGATCAGTGCAAACCCCCGCTTCCCGAAATCCACATGCGAAGCAATCGCCTTGCCAAGATTGCCGGCGCCGATCATAATCATGGGCGTGCATCCGCTGACGCCGAGAATCTCTCCGATGACCTCCCGCAGTGCCTTGACATGATAGCCGTAGCCCTGCTGCCCGAAGCCGCCGAAGCAGTTGAAATCCTGCCGGATCTGCGAGGCCGAAAGCCCCATTCTGGCGGCAAGTTCACGGGAGGAGATGCGCTCGACATGTTCCCGCTCCAGCTCGCCTAAAAAGCGGTAGTAGCGGGGCAGCCGGCGGATCACCGGCGTTGAGATCACCTCTTTGGACATGGTGGAATCGCCTCACTTCATCAGTGCAGTCAGTCTCTGGTTGATTTCCTCCAGGAATTCACGGGAGTTGACCTTGCGCTTGTTCTCCAGGCTTGAGAGAAGATAGAGGTCGCCGGTCATCACGCCGTCCTCAATGGTCTGGATGGTTGCCTGCTCCAGCTTATTGGCATAGTCCACCAGTGCAGGAATGTTGTCCAGCTCGCCACGCTTGCGCAGTGCGCCGCTCCATGCAAAGATGGTGGCTACGGAGTTCGTGGAGGTCTCCTCACCCTTGAGATGCTTGTAGTAGTGACGCTGTACAGTGCCGTGTGCTGCCTCGTACTCATACACACCGGTCGGGGATACCAGCACGGAGGTCATCATGGCCAGAGAGCCGTAAGCGGTGGAAACCATATCGCTCATGACATCGCCGTCATAGTTCTTGCATGCCCAGATGAAGCCGCCGTTGGAACGGATGACACGGGCAACTGCATCGTCGATAAGGGTGTAGAAGTACTCGATGCCTGCTGCTTCAAACTTCTCCTTGTACTCGTTCTCGAAGATCTCAGAGAAGATATCCTTGAAGCGGTGGTCATACTGCTTGGAGATGGTATCCTTGGAAGCAAACCAGATGTCCTGCTTGATGTCAAGGGCATAGTTGAAGCATGCCCGTGCAAAGCCTGCGATGGACTCGTCACGGTTATGCAGACCCTGGATCACGCCGTCCTCGGTGCCGAAATCATAGATGAGCTGGCGGGTTTCCTTGCCGTCCTTGTCGGTATAGACGAGCTCTGCCTTGCCGCCGCCCTTGACCTGCATCTCGGTATTCTTATAGACATCGCCGTAGGCATGACGGGCGATGGTGATAGGCTTTGTCCAGGTCGGGATATAGGGGGTGATACCCTTGACGAGGATGGGGGTACGGAATACGGTTCCGTCCAGGATGGCACGGATGGTGCCGTTCGGGGACTTCCACATCTGGGTGAGGTTGTATTCCGGCATACGGGCTGCATTCGGCGTGATGGTGGCACACTTGACGGCAACACCGTATTTCTTGGTTGCCTCTGCGGAGTCGAAGGTCACCTGATCTTTTGTCTTTTCACGGTTCTCCAGACCGAGGTCATAGTATTCGGTATTCAGGTCAACGTAAGGTGTGATGAGGATGTCCTTGATCCACTGCCACAGGATACGGGTCATCTCGTCGCCGTCCATCTCCACGAGGGGAGTGGTCATTTTGATTTTGTCCATGGGAATTTCCTCCTTAAAAATATTGGTGTATGGGGGTATGTTCGGCGTCCGCAGGCGGACGCTTAGGAGGGGCTCCTCGCCCCTCCTAAACCTCCCTCGGCGGGGCACCGCCCCTGCACCCTGCCCGCTTTTTGAAAAAGCGGGGGAAAACAGGTTTTGAGGGGATTTAATGGTATTTGATAAAATGCACGATCAGAAAAACGGCCACTGCTACGTTGAGCAGAATGATCTGGAACCAATCGAACTTTTTATACGGCACATGCAGCACAAGCGCTCGGTCAGCATGCGCACAAGCGTCGTCGCCGCAAGAAATTCCAGCAGGAACAGGAACGGCGGCTGCGCCCAGCGCGATCATCTTCGGCGCAATCCAGAGTGCCATGCGCTCCTCCACGGAGGGAATGTTCATCACAATGATGCTAAGAAGCGCCAGCGCCGATACCACATAGTAACCCGCTTTGCTGCCCCGTTTCTGCAGCTTGTTCCTCCGGTAACGGATGCACACGACCGCCGCATGCAGCAGCACAATTACGATACAGGCAATTATCACAAATGGATTCATAGCTTTCACCAGAAAAGAAACGTCAGTATCGTCCAGCCGCCGAACAGCACACAGGAAAGGATCCACTCCGCTTTGGAGTAGGTCATTCGCAGCACAAACTGCTCGAACAGCATCCGCAGCATCGCCGTGACCAGCACGAACTCTATCGCATAGACGACAGCCGCAAAGCCCAGCTCCGCCGCGACCGGCTTGATGAGTGCCACAAGCCATTCTTTGACAGGCGGCGCCTTCAGCACCAACAGACCGCCGGTCACCAGAACCGTGGCCATCAGGTACAGCACATCGTGGCTGGATCGCTCCAGCTTCACCAGAAGCCACCGCAGGAACGTCACACCGGCATGCGCCAGCACCGTCACCAGACAGAAGATCAGAAGCGGCCTTGTCATGGCGCCGGATGCGGATCCGCGAAGATCACTTCGATGTCCTCCGGCAGATAGCGCGTGATCGCCCGTTCAAACATGGGGTAGACGTCCGCCCGCTTGTTGCCGAACTGGCCGCAGCCGTAGGCGCCGAGAATCAGGACGTCGGGGTGCTCCTTGGCAGCAAGACGGAGGATGCCGGTGATGCGACGCTCCATCGTCTCGTCGAGCCTTTTGCGGGACAGGATGAGCCTTGCAAAATAGCGGTTCACAGCGGGGCTGGTGATGAAATCTGCCTCCATCGGCGCATCGAGCAGTGCCCCCGCTGCATCCCGGATCACCGGGACATGGCGGGAACAGATCATGCCGTCGGTGTAATCCGGCAGGACATGAAGCTGGTTGCGGATGTAGTAATCCGTCGCCGTGCGGATGGTGTAAAACAGCAGCGAGGAACGGCAAAGTGCTTCCTCCTGTGCGTTCCCTCCGAGGATATACGCTCCGCCCGGACAGTTTGCATTGGCGAAATTCAGCGCCATACAGCGCTTTCCACGATGCATCAGCACCGCCGAGATGGTGTCGCACTTCACCAGATGCTCCCTGACGGAAAATGCGCTGCGCTGTACCTCCGGCATCTCCGGCGGCTTCGGATGATAGAGCGAGAGCATCTCCGAGAAGTCCCCCTCCCGGAAGATACGGTCGTTTTCACGCTTGATGGATAAATTGCTCATGAGAGAAGGCCCCCACCCCCTGACCCCCTCCCCAAGGGGAGGGGGGATTTTTCGCAGGGGCTTCGCCCCTGCACCCCTTGCCGTTCGGCTGAATTGCGTCACAACAGGCTGTCGAGATTCGCCACAAAGATCATGAACAGGATGAACGCCACACCGGCTGCAATGCCGAGGCGGGGCTTGTACTCCCATTCCGGAAAGAGCTTTCCGAGCCCCCAGTATACGACAGATCCGATACCGAACGCCAGGAGCGGCAGGATAACAGCCAAATCGCGCCTCCTTCCGGATGTTTTACTTCAGATTCTCTCTCGTGTAATCCAGCAGGCCGCCTGCGAGGATGATGTCTTTGGTTCTGCCGGTCAGCTCGCAGAGTACCGGAATCTCCTTGCCGGTGGTCTTGTTCACGACCGTGAGCTGCTGCTCGCCGGCTTCGACCTTCGCACGGATGTCCGCAAGTTCCAGCACATCGCCCTGCGAAATTGCATCATAATCCGCTTCATTCACAAAGGTCAGCGGCAGGATGCCGGCATTGATGAGGTTTGCTCTGTGGATACGGGCAAAACTCTTGACAAGCACAGCCTTGATGCCCAGATACAGCGGTGCAAGTGCTGCATGCTCACGGGACGAGCCCTGGCCGTAGTTGGAGCCGCCGACGATGATGCTCTTGCCCAGCTCCTTGGCTCTTGCCGGGAAGCTCTCATCGCAGACGGTGAAGCAGTGCTGCGAAATTGCCGGGATGTTGGAACGCAGCGGCAGAATCTTGGCGCCGGCGGGCATGATGTGGTCGGTGGTGATATTGTCCTCGACCTTGAGGGATACCGGAGCGGTGATCGAGCTTTCGAGCGGTGCAGTCTCCGGATAGGGCTTGATGTTCGGGCCACGCAGAATCTCCACAGAATCCGCCTCGTCCTCACTTGCCGGCAGAGCGATCATGTTGTCATGCACCGTGAACTTCTCCGGGAGGACAAATGCCGGCATATCCCCGATTTCTCTCGGGTCTGTCAGATAGCCTGTGATGGCGGAAATGGCAGCCAGCTCAGGAGATACGAGATAGATCTGACCGTCCTTGGTACCGGAGCGGCCAAGGAAGTTGCGGTTGAAGGTACGCAGCGAGATACCGCCGGAATTCGGGGACTGACCCATGCCGATGCAGGGGCCGCATGCGGATTCAAGGATTCTTGCGCCTGCGTCAATCATGATCGAAAGCAGACCCATATCCGCCATCATATTGAGCACCTGCTTGGAGCCGGGCGCAATGGCGAGGGAAACGTCCGGATGCACGGTCTTGCCCTTGAGGATGTGGGCGACCTTCATCATATCGAGCAGCGAGGAATTGGTGCAGGAGCCGATGCAGACCTGATCGATCTTGAGCTTTCCGCCCTTCTCCTGCTCAATCTCCTTGACGGACTTGACATTGTCCGGGGAATGGGGACATGCAGCGAGGGGTACGAGCTCGGAGAGGTTGATCTCCACAACTTCATCATACACAGCATCCTCATCGGCCTTCTGCTCGCTCCAGACCTCGCCTCTGCCCTGAGCTTCGAGGAACTGTTTTGTGATCTCGTCAGACGGGAAAATGGAGGTGGTAGCGCCGAGCTCTGCGCCCATATTGGTGATGGTGGCACGCTCCGGCACAGAGAGGGTTCTGACGCCCTCGCCGACATATTCAATGACCTTGCCGACGCCGCCCTTGACGGAGAGTCTGCGGAGCACTTCAAGGATGACATCCTTTGCAGCGACCCACGGAGAGAGCTTGCCGGTGAGGTTGACCTTGACGATCTTCGGATAGGTGATATAATACGCACCGCCGCCCATCGCTACAGCGACATCGAGGCCGCCTGCGCCGATGGCAATCATACCGATGCCGCCGCCGGTGGGGGTGTGGGAATCAGAGCCGATGAGGGTCTTGCCCGGAATGCCGAAGCGCTCCAGATGCACCTGATGGCAGATGCCGTTGCCGGGGCGGGAGAAATAGATGCCATGCTTCTTGGCAACGGAGCCGATGAAGCGGTGATCGTCGGCATTTTCAAAGCCGTTCTGGAGCGTATTGTGTTCGATATAGGCCACGCTGCGCTCGGTGCGTACTCTCGGTACACCCATTGCCTCAAATTCAAGGTACGCCATGGTACCGGTGGCGTCCTGTGTCAGCGTCTGGTCGATGCGGATACCGACCTCCTGACCCTTGACCGGCTCGCCGTCCACGATATGCGCACGGAGGATCTTTTCTGTCAAAGTCAAACCCATTGTGATCATTCCTTTCGCTTTTGGTCTTTACATAGATAAAGCCTGTGAGGGATCTCTGAAAACGATGTTTTTAGAGGTGGGGTGTGGGGAAAGCCCCGCACCGAATCCTTCACTTTTGGAAGAAAAGCAAAGGTGAGGTTTTTAGAGATGCCTATGGTATTTATTATACTGCAAAAAGCAGTTTTTGTCAAGCATTTAACAAGCCGGGAAGCAGATGCATAGCTCCCGGAATAAATTTGTGCAAATTCAGGAAAACTGTTGACTTTTATGATGGTTTATGATATACTATAGACAAATTTATGGCGCAGTGCGTCAGGATGGAGGAAAAAACATGAACGTTCAAAAAATCACAGCAGGTTTACTGGCAGGCGTGCTTGCATTCGCAGGGTGCGCTGTCTGTCCGGCAGGATTCGACACTGCGATCATTGCGAGTGCGGAGACGAACGGAACTTACCAAAGCCTGAACTACACGCTCTATGACGACCATGTGACGATCACGGGTTTTGACAATTCCGTTGCTACGTTGGAAATCCCGGCGAAGATTGAAGGCGTGCCGGTGACGGAGATCGGGAAAAGTGCTTTTAGCGGCGCAACAAGATTAAAATCTCTGACAATGCCGGATACAATTACAACAATAGGAGAAAGTGCATTTGCCGACTGTACTGCTTTGGAAACGCTCAAGCTATCTGAATCGCTTAAGACAATATCAGCCTATTCGTTTCAGAAATGCACCTCCATCAAGGAATTAGTTCTTCCGGATTCGGTAAGTACGATCGGAGAACGTGCCTTTCAATATTGCTCAAGCCTTGAAGAAATCCATTTATCTAAGTACTTGGATCATATTGAAAGTTGGGCATTTTATTCCTGTGGTGCTCTGACTGAACTGGATTTTCCGGAAGGGATGAAAAACAGCGGACAGAATATATGTGAAAACTGTACAAATCTTCGCAGCGTAAACTACGCTAACGGGCCTTCAGAAATCGCCTATGGAGCCTTTGAGGGATGCACATCCTTAGAGGAACTGTATATTCCAATCAGTGTAACAAAGATCGGAGCTGATTCCCTGTACAGAACCTCTATAAAGAATGTTTATTATGCAGGAAGTCCATCTCAATGGGCTGCAATTAATAATTCCACTACAGACTATTTGCGTAATGCCACCATCCACTACGGCCAACCCAATCCCCCAAAAAAAGTCACCGCCGACGTAAACGCTGACGGAACCATCAATGCCAGCGATGCTGCCCTCATCCTGATCTATGCAGCCTATGTCGGCGCAGGCGGCACGGATGACATCGCCACCTATCTCAGCAGCCGCAAATAACCCCC
>JAFXOO010000466.1 GCA_017528675.1 Oscillospiraceae bacterium
ACCACTGCCGTGCCCCTCGATGAAGCACAGCGCAGCGCCCTCAGAAGCAAGCTGCACAAGAAGCTTGGCAAGACCATCCAGCTCCGGGAGCACGTTGATAAGACGCTCGTCGGCGGCATGGTCGTCCAGTACGGAGACACCCGGATGGATAATTCGCTGCGCACAAGAATGCGGCAGTTCAAACAAGATAATTGATCCTGTTGCCTCGGCAGACAGCCCCTATGCCGCCCTCCGGCGGCATCTCCCACGAAAGGGGAGGGAAGGGGGAGAGGATCTGCTCCTTTCTCCCATTTATCATCTGGAGCTGTGAGGAACAGAATGACAAGCGGGTACTCCCCGCAGGAGAGGTGTGATTATGAATTTACGCCCGGATGAAATATCCAGTATCATCAAAGACCAGATCAAGCATTACCAGTCCCGGCTTGAACTGGCCGATGTCGGCACCGTCATTACGGTCGGAGACGGCATCGCCACGATTCACGGACTGGAAAAGTGCATGTCCGGCGAGCTGCTGAAATTTGAGAACGGCACCTATGGTATGGCACTCAACCTTGAACAGGACAGCGTCGGTGCCGTATTGCTCGGCTCGGATGCGGACATCAAGGAGGGTTCGACCGTTGAGCGCACCAAGACCATCATGTCCGTTCCGGTCGGTGAAGCGCTCCTCGGCCGGTGGTCAACGCCCTCGGTCAGCCGATTGACGGCGCAGGCCCCATCGAAGCCGACAAGCGTGCCCCCATCGAGAAGGTCGCTTCCGGTGTCATCACCAGACAATCCGTCCACAAGCCGCTCCAGACCGGCATTAAGGCAATCGACTCCATGATTCCGATCGGACGTGGTCAGCGTGAGCTCATCATCGGTGACCGCCAGACCGGTAAGACTGCCATTGCCCTTGATACCATCATCAACCAGAAGGGGCAGGACATCATCTGCATTTACGTTGCCATCGGTCAGAAGCGTTCAACCGTGGCAAATGTCGCAGAAACGCTGCGCAAGGCAGGGGCGATGGACTACACGATCATCGTTTCCGCAACCGCATCGGAGCTCGCCCCCTTGCAGTATATCGCACCGTATTCCGGCTGTGCGATGGGCGAGTACTTCCTCGACCAGGGCAAGGATGTGCTGTGCGTCTATGACGATCTGTCCAAGCATGCTGTCGCTTACCGTGCCCTTTCGCTGCTGCTCAAACGTCCGCCGGGACGTGAGGCATATCCGGGTGATGTATTCTATCTGCATTCCCGTCTGCTTGAGCGTGCATGCTCTTATAATGAAAACTACGGCGGCGGTTCCCTGACGGCACTCCCGATCATCGAGACGCAGGCAGGCGACGTTTCCGCCTATATCCCGACCAATGTCATCTCCATCACCGACGGACAGATCTTCCTTGAAACCGATCTGTTCAATGCGGGTGTGCGCCCTGCCGTGAATCCTGGCATTTCCGTGTCCCGTGTCGGCTCAGCGGCGCAGATCAAGGCGATGAAGAAGGTCTCCGGTTCCCTGAAGCTGAGCTACTCCCAGTACCGTGAGCTCCAGGCATTCAGCCAGTTCGGTTCTGACCTCGACCAGGACACCAAGAACCGCCTTGCCATGGGCGAGCGCATCGTGGAAGTCCTCAAGCAGGACAGAAATGCGCCGGTTCCGGTGGAATTACAGGTTTGCATCATCTATGCTGTCACCAAGGGCTATCTGAAGGATATACCGGTGGCACAGATCCAGGATTACCAGGAGAAGCTGTTCACCTATCTGCGGGAGGAGCATCCGGAGGTGCTGCAAAGCATTCTTGATACCAAGGATCTCACCGCAGAGAACGAGGCTGCCCTCAAGGAGGCGCTGGTCAGCTTCGGCGGACAGTACGCCGCAGAGGTGTAAGCCATGCCGAATCTAAAGGACATCAAGCGCCGCATCCATTCCGTGGAAAGCACCATGCAGATCACGAAGGCAATGGAGCTGGTTGCTTCCTCCAAGTTCCGCCGGGCCAAGGAACGTGCCGAAACCTGCCGTCCCTTTTTTGAGCAGACCTACAAGCTCATGGCGGAAATTGCTGCGGAGGATCCCTATTTCAACTCGCAGTTTGTCCACAAGCGGGTGGACAACGGCTCGGCGCTTCTCATCGTCATTGCCGGCGACAGAGGACTTGCAGGCGGCTTTAACAACAACGTCCTGCGGATGGCTCAGGCACGCATTGACGAGCTGGTGCAGCTTGGCGAAAAGCCCATTGTGATGCCTGTCGGCCAGAAGGCGGTGGATTATTTCGAGCGCCGTGAAATCAGGATTCTCAAAAGCTATGACCATGTGGCAGAGCATGCGAGCATCTACCTCGGCATCGAAATGGCAGACCTGATTCTGAGCACCTATAAGCGTCACACATCCCTGCAAAGCGTCGAACTTGTTTTCACGAACTATGTATCCCCGATTCATCAGGTTGCACAGCATATGGAGATTATTCCGCTGACCGGACTTGCCGGCAGCCATCCGAGGCGCTGTGAGGTGGAATACGAGCCCTCTCCGGAGGCAGTATTTGACAAGCTTGTGCCGCAGTATGTGGCAGGTCTGCTCTATGGCGCCATTGTGGAAAGCTTTGCCTCCGAGCAGGCAGCCCGCCGCACAGCGATGGAAAATGCAACCGATAATGCCACAGAAATGATCGACAAGCTCTCCCTCCAGTATAACCGTGCCCGTCAGAGTGCGATCACCCAGGAACTCACCGAGATCGTCGGCGGCGCCAACGCCCTCGAATAAGCGGGCGGGGGAGCCCCCGCCGGCGAGTTGCTTCGAGGATTATGGTGCGCTGTTTCACCGACCGTAATGCGGCAATGCTTCGCAAAGCCGCATTGCTATGCTTGTCAGCACATCGCAGCAAAGCTGCTCCTGCGTAGTATTTTAAATGGGGGAGCCCCCGCTGGCGAGTTGCTTTCACAAAAACAAAAACTGGTTTTCCCCCGCTTTTGACTCCAAAAGCGGGCGGGGTGCAGGGGCAGAGCCCCGCTGGGGGTCAGGGGGCAACGCCCCTGAATCCGGCAGGAACACCCAAGCCCCAAATGCATGAAAGGATCAGAATTTATGCAGAATATAGGTAAAATCGTACAGATCATCGGCGCAGTAGTCGATGTGCAGTTCCCGAAGGAGAGTCTGCCGAAGCTGCTGAACGCCATTGAGATCGACAACAACGGCCAGAAGCTCGTGGTTGAGGTCGCACAGCATATCGGTGACGATGTGGTGCGCTGCATTTCTATGGGCCCGACGGACGGTCTTGTCCGTGGCATGGATGCAGTGGATACGGGTGCACCGATCTCCGTGCCGGTCGGCAAGGAAACGCTCGGCCGCATGTTCAATCTCCTCGGTGAGGCCATTGACGAAAAGCCTGCCCCGCAGACCGCAGAGCGCTGGGCAATCCACCGGGAAGCGCCCTCCTATGAGGAGCAGACTGCTTCCTCCGAGGTGCTTGAGACAGGCATCAAGGTCATCGACCTGATTGCACCGTACCTGAAGGGCGGTAAGATTGGCCTGTTCGGCGGTGCCGGTGTCGGTAAAACCGTTCTCATCCAGGAGCTCATCAATAACGTTGCCAACCAGCACGGCGGTATTTCCGTTTTCACTGGTGTCGGTGAGCGTACCCGTGAGGGCAACGACCTCTATAACGAAATGAAGGAGAGCGGCGTTCTCGAAAAGACCGTGCTTGTGTATGGTCAGATGAACGAGCCGCCGGGAGCGAGAATGCGTGTCGGCCTGTCCGGCCTGACAATGGCGGAGTACTTCCGTGACAAGGAAGGCCAGGATGTGCTGCTGTTCATTGACAATATTTTTCGTTTCACACAGGCAGGCTCCGAGGTATCGGCGCTGCTTGGCCGTATGCCGTCCGCCGTTGGCTACCAGCCGACGCTGGCGACCGAGATGGGTGCTTTGCAGGAGCGTATCACCTCCACCAACAAAGGCTCGATTACATCCGTACAGGCGGTCTATGTCCCTGCCGATGACCTGACCGACCCTGCTCCGGCAACAACCTTTGCCCACCTTGATGCCACGACGGTACTGTCCAGAAATATCGCATCGCAGGGTATTTATCCGGCGGTGGATCCTCTTGAGAGCACCTCCCGCATCCTGGCGCCGGAGATTGTCGGCCGTGAGCATTATGACACCGCCCGTGCCGTCCAGACCATTCTCCAGCGTTACAACGAGTTGCAGGATATCATTGCCATCATGGGTATGGATGAGCTGTCCGAGGAGGATAAGCGCATTGTACAGCGTGCACGCAAGGTGCAGCGTTTCCTGTCGCAGCCGTTCTCTGTTGCCGAGCAGTTCACCGGTATGGAAGGCAAATATGTGCCGCTGAAGGAAACCATCCGGGGCTTCAAGGAAATCATCGAGGGCAAGCATGATGATCTGCCGGAGTCGGCATTCCTGTTCGTCGGTACAATTGACGAGGCCGTCGAGAAGGCCAAGTCCATGCAGGAGTGAGCGCTATGAAGACGTTCCGATTCATGATTGTTACCCCTGACCGGACGCTGTTTGACGGGGAAGTACAGGAGGTCATCGCCCGTACTACTGAGGGTGATGTCGGTATACTTGCCGGACACACCCGCTATGCAGCCGCCCTGAAAACCGGTATGCTGACAGTGAAGCTCGAAAACGGCGAATACCGCAGAGCTGCCGTTGCAGAGGGATTTCTGAAAGTCTCTGATGAGCGGACGACTGTGATCTCGACCGCTGCGGAGTGGGCGGAGGAGATTGACCCTGACTGGGCAGAGCGCTCCCGCAAGGATGCCCTTGCCAAGATCAAAGCGGCACAGAACGAACCCGACCGCATGGCAAGAGCCGAACTCAAACTACAGCGTGCTCTGAACCGGCTGAATGTATCCGGACATGGCACCGGTACATTCCAGTCACCTAAAAAGCACTGAACAAAGCCCGGATGCTGTAAATCATCCGGGCTTTGTTTCCGTTATCTGCCAGGCACTCCTGCACAGGAATAACGGCTGTCTGCTCTCGTGTAAAAAATATTTACTATTTCATACAAAAAGCTATTGACAAATGAGCGCTGCTGTGCTATAATGATCTCATAGAGCGGAACTGAGGTTATTCCAGATATTTCCGGGCTCTCAGGAGCGTGCTTCAGCCTGCTCTGTAAATTCAATTTACAGCCCGCCGGGCAGAAAGGAGTGCCGTTATGTCGACCGCTTTACTTACCTGGGGCATCATCTTCGCCGTTGCCGTGATTGCGGAGCTTGCCACGTTGCAGCTTGTCACGATCTGGTTCGCTGCGGGAGCATTAGGGGCGTTCATCGCCGCCGCACTGGGCGCTTCGCCGCTCGTGCAGGGCATCCTGTTCACAGCGATCTCTGTGGTGCTGCTGGCCGTGACAAGACCCATGCTGCAAAAACTGCGGGTGAAGAATGTCATCCCCACCAATGCCGATGCCGAAGTCGGGAAGCTGGGCATCCTCACGGAACCCATTGACCCCGTAAAGGACACCGGACGTGTCCGGATCGGCGGCGTGAACTGGCGTGCCAGAACCGAGGACGGATCCCCGCTGCAAAAGGACACGCCTGTCCGGATCACACGCATCGAAGGTACAACCGCCTTCGTCCGACCGGATACGCCGTAAGATCCGCTGCACACGCCACTGATTGACACATACACCAACCATATCACAAGGAGGAATCGTTATGGGATTTGTCAACATTCTGATCATCGCCCTGATTGTATTTGTTCTGATCGTCCTGATCCGCTGCATCTGCATTGTACCGCAGGCGCATGTCTATGTTGTGGAACAGCTTGGCACCTTCAAGTGCGAGTGGAGCACCGGCCCTCATCTGCTCGTTCCCTTCTTCCAGAGAGTCTCCAGCAAGGTCTCACTGAAGGAGCGTGTAGCCGATTTCAAGCCGCAGCAGGTTATCACCAAGGATAATGTCACCATGCAGATCGACACGGTTGTGTTTTTTCAGGTGACTGATGCCAAGCGCTTTACCTATGGCGTGGAGCATCCGATGCTTGCAATGGAGAACCTCACCGCTACCACCCTGCGTAACATTATCGGTGAACTGGAACTCGATGCCACACTGACCAGCCGTGACACCATCAACACCAAAATCACCGCCATCCTTGACGAGGAGACCGACCGCTGGGGCATCAAGGTGATCCGTGTTGAGCTCAAGGACATCCTCCCGCCCCGTGAGATTCAGGATTCCATGGAGAAGCAGATGAAGGCAGAGCGTGAGCGCCGTGAGAAGATCCTCCAGGCTGAGGGCGAAAAGAAGGCGCAGGTACTCGTTGCCGAGGCAGAAAAGGAAGCCAAGATTCTGCGTGCTGAGGCAGATAAGCAGTCTGAGATCCTCAAGGCTGAGGCAGAAAAGGAAGCTATGATTCTGCGTGCGGACGCCGTCCGTGAGCAGAAGATCCGTGAGGCATCCGGTGAAGCACAGGCCATCGAGCTTGTACAGCAGGCAATGGCTGACTCGCTCGTCAAGCTCAACAACGCCAACCCGAACGAAGCTGTTCTCCAGCTCAAAGCACTCGAAGCCTTCACAAAGGCTGCTGACGGCAAGTCCACAAAGATCATTATTCCGAGTGAGATTCAGGGGATTGCCGGTCTCGCAGCCGGCATCAGGGCTGTTGCTGAAAAATCTGCTGAATAACTGTAACCATTCGATAAAAAAGCCTTGCATGGCTTGATTTGTGCATTGTTATAATTATAGTAATGAAGGAGTTAAGGAGGTAATTGCAAAACTTCAGCCCAAGCGGCGAAATGCCGCCCGCAAGGGCAG
>JAFXOO010000049.1 GCA_017528675.1 Oscillospiraceae bacterium
GCTGTACTTCCGGTTGACCGCCTCGATCTGCTGCTGTCTGCCATGTATCGCCGCTGCCGCCGCAGGATATATCGCAAAGGGTATATTCAACGGCTTATCCACAAGCATTTCCCACACGGCTACCTATCTTACGATGAAAGAGATACGTCAGAGACTGATAGCAAAGCTCACAAGAATGCCTATGGGTACGATACTCGAATCGCCGTCAGGCTATTACAAGGACGTTATCGTTGACAGAGTGGAGGGCATAGAAGTGCCGCTGGCGCATCTTCTGCCCGAAATGACCGCCAATGTGCTTGCACCCGTGCTGATGCTCATATATCTGTTCACACTTGATTGGCGGCTTGCACTTCTTTCACTGATAACGATACCTGTTGGTATGGCTGTCATGAGCACCACCATGAAAAGCTATGGCGAGAACTACGGAAAGTCGGTGGAGATCGGCGGCAGAATGACCAATGCAATTGTTGAGTATATGGGCGGAATAGAAGTCATCAAGGCTTTCAGTCAGGGCGAGCGCTCCTACGAAAAATATGAAACAGCAGTCAATGATAACGCCGCATTTTTCTACGGCTGGATGAAAAGCGCACAGTGGGCGATGTCTGCCTATAACGCCATAACCCCCTCCGTTCTGCTGACGGTGCTGCCGTTTGGATTCTTGTTTTATTCATCGGGAAGCCTTTCCGCAGGGGCATTTGTCACCATGATAATCCTCTCCCTCGGTTTGCTTGAACCGCTCATAGCGGCTATGAACTACACGGATAATATCGCAAGAGTTGGCACAGTCATGGGGCAGATAAACGATGTACTGAACAGTGGGGAAATAAGCAGAACGGATAAAAATCCAAATATAGCCGGAAATACCATAGAGTTCAGAAATGTGACATTCAGCTATGACAGCGAGAACGATGCTCTCAGAAATATCAGCCTGACGATCCCCGAAGGCAAGGTCACGGCACTTGTGGGACATTCGGGAAGCGGCAAATCCACCGTTGCAAAGCTGATAGCAGGCTTCTGGGACGTGAGCGAGGGTGAGCTTATGATCGGCGGACAGAACGTCCGTGATATTCCCCTCGAAGTACAGACCGGGAGGATTGCTTACGTTGAGCAGAACAACTTCCTGTTTGATGAAACTGTCATGGAAAATATCCGCAAACCCTATATCATCACCTGTCGTATGTCGGGCTGCTCGGAGCTTCGTATCATCATGCGGCATATCCTTCCGAATATTGTTCCGCACCTGCTTGTCCTGTACAGCACCGGACTGTCGGGCGTTATCATCATGATCTCCAGCTACGCGTTTCTCGGACTGGGGCTTGAAGCAGGAGCGGCGGAATGGGGTGCTATGCTGGTGGGCGCAAACAAGCTGGTGTTCAGTCACCCTGAACTGATCGTTTACCCCGGACTATGCATAGTATTTGCGGCGGCAGGATTCAATCTGTTCGGTGAAGCACTCAGAGACATCTGCGACCCGAAGGAGGGCTGATATGCTGAAGGTAAACGGACTTGAAATAACGGCTCGTTCCACAAAGGAACGGCTTGTGAAGGGTATCAGCTTTGAGGTCGGCAAGGGCGAAACGCTGGGATTGATCGGCGAGAGCGGAAGCGGAAAATCCTTGACGAGCAAGGCGGTCATGGGGCTGCTGAACAGACGAATATTCAAAGTAAACGGCAGTATCAAGTGGAACGGTCAGGAGATGCTTGTCAGAACAGCAAGGATGCCAAAAGGCTATCGAGGACAGCAGATCGCAATGATAACGCAAAATCCGATGACAGCATTTGCACCGATGATAAAGCTCGGCAAGCAGATAGAAATGGGATTTGAGCTTAAAAGCAGAAATGCAAAACAGACTTTTTACGAGCAGCTTGACAGCGCCTTGAAAAGCGTCAATCTCAGTGATATGAAGAAGATACTCAGCAGCTATCCCGACGAGCTTTCTGGCGGTATGCTCCAGCGTGTCATGATTGCGATCACACTCCTGAAAAAACCGGAGCTTATCAGCGCTGATGAGTGTACCACTGCTGTCGATGCCGCAAGCGAATATATGATACTGAACCGGCTTGAGGAACAGCGGAAGAAAGGAATGTCGATGATAGTGATAACTCATGATTTCGGCGTTGCGGCGAGGCTTTGCGACAGGGTAGCTGTCATGAGATCGGGGAGCATCATCGAACAGGGCAAGACCCTCGATGTGTTCCGGTCACCGCAGTCAGAATACACCCATGAGCTTGCTGCAGCGAGTGTGCTGTTCAGGGAGGGCGTATGCTGAAAGCGGAGAATGTAACGAAACAATACGGCAGTCAGACTGCTGTGAACGGCGTATCACTTGAATTGGAAGATAATGCAGTCACGGTCATTGTCGGTGAGAGCGGAAGCGGAAAAAGCACACTTGCAAGAATACTTTCGCTGATAGAAAAGCCCGACAGCGGCAGGATACTGCTCGGTGATGCTGAGGCAGACCGCAGGTACGCCAAGTCGAACAGACGGCTTGTGCAGCTTGTCATGCAGAACGCAGCAAGCTCCCTTGACCCGCATCAGATGAGGCGATGAGAACAAGCTCGTTACTCTGCATATCAGTAAACAGCTATAGGATCAAAAGTCCGTGAGAGGGAAACTCACGGACTCTTTTTCATTATAAACCGCTTGATCTGCGATATGTCAAGCGTGGGCTTATATCTCAGCAGTTTGATCCGCCAGACAGTTTTCAAGCGCCGAGATAAGGTCGGCTATAAATTTTTCCTGTGTGTCCTGTTCTGTCTGAAGCAGAGAAAGATACGGGTTAAGGTCTTCAAGCTCTATCAGCAGAAGCCCTCCGTCAGTTGTTCGGCAGGCATCGACACGCTGGATGCCATGTTTTATGCTGTTCCATGAAATAAAACGCTTTGCAAAACGGATATCCTCCTCAGAAGCATGGTAGGGCACCATTTCCCAGCGTTTGGCCTTATCGGGAGCATACATCGCATATTCAAACTTGTCATCAATAAAATAGAACGATACCTCATATTCAAAATCAACAGCAGGCTGTATCAGATAAACATGGTCGGCAATGCGCCTTTTAGACAGCTCCTCATCTGAAAGAAATTCGAGTCCAATGGAATCTGCTCCGTCCTTCGGTTTTATAACATATCTGTCTGATGCTGGGAGAAGTGAAATATCGCTCCTACAGTCAACCGTCGGTATAACAGGAAATCCCAGCTTTGTCAGTTCAAGAAGATAGTCCTTTCCGAGCATATCTGCTTTTCCTGTGAAGGTGTTGAACGTCCTCAGTGAATTCTTTTGGATACGCTCTCTGAAAGCACGGTAAATCTCCTTGTACCCGATAACGCTGCCAGTATTTCGGAAGACGATCACATCGGCAGAGCCTTCAAATGCCTCTGAATTTTTCGGATGACAGAGTGCAACGTCAAACTGTTTCATGAGCCTGCCTGCAATAAAAATATCTTCTTCATAGTATTTTCGCCCTTTTGCAGGGTAGTAAAGGTCTGTCAGATAAAGGATGCTTGCCATATTATCGTTCCTCCCGCTTGATGTTTCAAATCAATTATAGCACACATTCCCGGAATCGTCAACGATCAGGTACAGGTAAGAAATCTGTTGTTTTTCTTTACGGTAAAGCGGCAAGGTTTCCGCCTGGATATGCAGCGTGGTAATATAGTGACTTTTTAACACCATTTTTCCAGACGAAATGCAATCCGGAATCTGTTTTTTCAGTTTCCTCTTGACAAATCCGTTCAGATACGGTATAATAAAACTAATCACATGCGATGACGGGGAGGAGTACTGCCATATCTGCGGCAAAGAGAGCATCCGGCTGGTGGAAGGATGCGTGCGGAATGGTGCGGAAGGTAGCCCCTGAGCATCGGGTCGAACGGATGCAATCTCAAGTAGTCCCCGACGGGTTCTCCCGTTACAGAGAATGCAGTCAGAATTCTGCGCCGTCACATGGCATGGGATTTCCCGCTGCAATAAGTGCGGATGCTGTGCGTCCGAATTCAGGTGGTAACACGGACTCTGGTTCGCCCTGAAGCTAATCGCTTCGGGGCTTTTTTATGCCCCGGAAATCACAAAGGAGAGAATCAACATGGCAAAGGAACTTGCAAAAAACTATGCCCCCGAACAGTTCGAGGACAGAATCTATGCGGAATGGATGCAGAAGGGGTGCTTCCATGCAGAGATTGACAGGAAAAAGAACCCCTATACCATCGTTATCCCGCCGCCGAATATCACCGGTCAGCTTCATATGGGACATGCGCTGGATGAAACGTTACAGGATATTCTCATCCGCTGGAAGCGCATGAGCGGCTATTGCACGCTCTGGCTGCCTGGTACGGATCATGCAGCAATTGCGACCGAAGCCAAAATTGTGGCTGCAATGCGTGAAGAAGGTGTTACAAAGGAAGACCTTGGCCGTGACGGCTTTATGGAGCGTGCATGGGCGTGGAAGGCGAAGTTCGGCGGGCGTATCGTGGAGCAGCTCAAGAAGCTCGGCTCCTCCTGCGACTGGGACAGAGAACGTTTCACCATGGACGAGGGCTGCTCCAAGGCTGTCAAGGATGTTTTTGTCAAGTATTACGAAAAGGGTCTGATCTACCGTGGTGAACGTATCATCAACTGGTGCCCGAAATGCCGCACATCACTTTCCGATGCAGAGGTGAATTATGAAGATCAGGCGGGACATTTCTGGCATCTGCGCTATCAATTCAAGGATTCTGATGCATACCTTGAGCTTGCAACTACCCGTCCTGAAACGCTGCTCGGTGATACGGCTGTTGCGGTAAATCCGAATGATGAGCGGTATAAGGATCTGGTTGGAAAAACACTGATTCTGCCGATTGTACATCGTGAGATTCCGGTGATTGCGGATGATTATGTGGAAATGGATTTCGGTACGGGTGTAGTAAAGATCACTCCGGCACATGACCCGAATGACTTCGAGGTCGGCAAGCGCCACAATCTTGAGGTGATCAACGTTCTGACGGAAGATGCAAAAATCACTGAGGATTATCCGAAGTATGCCGGTATGGATCGTTATGAGGCACGCAAGGCGATTGTTGCTGATCTGGAAGCAGAGGGCGCACTGGTTCGTGTGGAGGATTATAACCACAATGTAGGTACTTGCTACCGCTGCGGAACGACCGTAGAGCCGAGAGTTTCGACACAGTGGTTTGTTAAGATGCAGCCGCTTGCAAAACCGGCAATTGACGCAGTCAAGAAGGGCGAGACAAAATTTGTCCCGGAGCGTTTTGACAAGATCTATTATCACTGGCTTGAAAATATCAAGGACTGGTGCATTTCCCGTCAGATCTGGTGGGGACATCAGATTCCTGCGTTCTACTGTGATGACTGCGGTGAAATGGTTGTCACCAAGGAAAACTCGGCTGTGTGTCCGAAGTGCGGTAAGCCGATGCGGCAGGATCCGGATACACTCGACACCTGGTTCAGTTCTGCACTCTGGCCGTTCTCCACGCTCGGCTGGCCAGAAAAGACTGAAGATTTCGAGTATTTCTATCCGACTAATACGCTGGTCACCGGCTATGACATCATCTTCTTCTGGGTAATTCGCATGATGTTCTCTGCCCTGGAGAATACCGGAAAGGTGCCGTTTGACACCGTTCTCATTCATGGACTTGTCCGTGATGCGCAGGGCAGAAAGATGTCCAAGTCTCTTGGCAACGGCATTGATCCGCTGGAGGTGATTGACCAGTACGGTGCAGATGCACTGCGCTTCATGCTGGCAACCGGCAATGCCCCCGGCAATGATATGCGCTATATTGACGATAAGGTCAAGGCTGCAAGAAACTTCGCCAACAAGCTCTGGAATGCTTCCCGCTTCATCATGATGAATCTGCCGGAAAGCTTCGCATTCAAGGGGCTGCCGGAGACGCTGACCATGGAGGACAAGTGGGTAGTTTCCCGCTTCAATCAGCTCGCTAAGGAGGTCAATGCCAACCTCGATGCCTTTGAACTGGGTGTTGCCTGCACGAAGCTTTATGATTTTATCTGGGATGTATTCTGTGACTGGTATATTGAGCTGACCAAGCCGAGAATTCAGGCTGGTGGTCAGGACGGTGAGAACGTACAGCAGGTGCTCGTCTGGACGATGCAGGGCATGCTGAAGCTGCTTCATCCGTTCATGCCGTTCATTACGGAGGAGATCTGGCAGGTACTGGTTGGTGACGGCAGCATGATTATGCTCCAGAGCTATCCGGTTTATGATGCAGCGCTTGACTTTGCAGAGGCGGATGCTTTTGAGAAGGTTATTGCCGCCATCAAGGCAGTCCGGAATACACGCACAGAGCTGAATGTACCGCCGTCTGTCAAGGCAAAGCTGTACATTGAAACGGCGGATACGGCGCTGTTTGAGAGTGCTGCACCGTTCTTCGAGAAGCTCGCATCCGCTTCCGGTATTGAGGTAGGTGCATCCTTCAGCATTCCGGATGCAGCCGGTGCAGTCACTGATGCAGCACGCATCTTTATCCCGATGGATCAGCTTGTCAACAAGGAGAAAGAGCTTGCCCGTCTTGCCAAGGAGCAGGAAAAGGTACAGAAGGACATTGATTTCCTGTCCGGTAAACTCAATAACCCCGGTTTCCTTGCCAAGGCACCGGAGAAGCTCGTTGAGGCGGAGAAGGCTAAGCTGGCGAAGGCACAGGAGAAGATGGACAAGATTCTGGCATCCATCCGTGCCTACAGCTAAGCGATGACGCACAGTGAGGCTATTGCCTTTGTCGGCAGTTTCAGCCGCAGCGGCAAGCCAGTGAAGGATCTGTCCAGGATCGCCGGCCTGATGCACAGGCTCGGTGATCCGCAGGACTGCCTGCGCTTTATTCACATTGCCGGGACAAACGGCAAAGGGTCTGTGGCGGAGTACCTGTCCAATATCCTTCGCCGCAGCGGTTACCGGACAGGGACTTTCACCTCGCCCTACATCCTGTGCTATGAGGACAGAATCCGGCTGAATGGGGAGAATATCCCGGAGCAGGCACTGTGCCGTGCATGCGAACAGGTTGCGGCAGCGGTGAAGCCGGATGAGGGCTTTTCGCAGTTTGAACTCACGTTTGCGATAGCAATGCTGTATTTTGCAGAAGCCGGCGCCGAGGTGATAGTACTTGAAGCCGGGCTTGGCGGTCTGCTTGACTGTACGAATATCATTCAGAGGCCGCTGTGTAGTGTTATTACTTCTGTTTCCTATGACCATATGGCCATACTGGGAAATACGATTGAGGAAATTGCAGCACAGAAGGCAGGCATCATGAAACCCGGTTGTCCGGTTGTCTGGAATCCATTCGGTGAGGCAAAGATTGATTGCTTCCGGGAACGTGCCGAGACGCTGCATTGCGATCTGCACTGGCAGGAGCTATTCTTCTTCCAGCAGGATGGAAGCGGCATCCTGCACACAGGACTTACCGGCAATGATTTTGTCTATCATGAGGTAGAATATCATACTGCCATGGGCGGCATGCATCAGATTGACAACGCTGTGACGGCTCTTGTCACGGTCGATGTGCTGCGAAGCCAGGGGTATGCCATTCCGGTCGAAGCGGCGCAGAGGGGACTTGCCGAAACACAGATTCCCGGCAGAATCCAGGTTCTGCAAAAGCAGCCGCCGGTGATTCTGGACGGAGGTCATAACAGTGACGGCGTAGCGAAGCTTGCAGATGCACTGCGGGAAAGCGGAACCGGGAACTGGATTGGCATTTGCGGCATGACGCATGCGGATGCGGTGGAACATACGGCGCAGTTCATGGCGCCGCTGCTGGAACGAGTCTACTGCGTTGATGGCTTTGTACCGCAGAATGTTCCGGCTGATCGGTTATGTCAGGCTTTTCGGGGCAGGGGAGTGAAGGCGGAGCGTGCTTCTCTTGCGAAAGCAGTGGAGACTGCCATGCACTGCGGAAGACCGGCGGTCATATTTGGTTCCTTGTTCCTTGTGAGCGCAGTTCTGAACCGGGAGGTATAGCATGGAGATTCTGATTGGCATAATCGTCATTATTGTACTGCTGCTGGTCATCGGGGTCAACCCGGCGATTATTGCAACGGGTGTGCTGATTCTGATTGAACTGCTGCTGCTATTCATGACAGGATTCTTTATTGTGACACTGATTCTGCTCCTGACTGCAAAACCGGTCAAGGCTGAATTCCTGCGCATTATGGAGCATGAGGTTGTCGGAACCTATGCGATTTATAAAATTGACGGCGAGGAGTATACCAATACCTTCCCGGCTGAAATCATGTTTGTGGATAAGATTTACCACGAAGGAAAGATTTACTCCGCAAGACTGAAGAAGGGCAAAAAGAAACACCTGCTGTTTGACTGGTACAGTTATATTGTGATCGGCGTCGGTCTGCCGCTGTCTGCGGGGCTTGCCGCATTGCTGGGTTGGTTACTGCCGGTGCTGTTGGGTGTGTTTGGTTAAGAAAGTGAGTGTGTTGAATGAAGGGATACATTGTAACGTTTCTGGTGTCTATGGTGCCGATTGTTGAACTGCGTGGTGCCATTCCGATCGGTGTGAGTATGGGTGTTGAATGGTGGCATGCTGTTATCATCAGCATGATCGGTAACATGATTCCGGTGCCGTTTATTTTCTTCTTTGCAAGAAAGGTACTGGAATGGGGTGCAGATAAGCCTGTCATCGGCAAATTCTTTACCTGGTGCCTGAACAAGGGACACAAGGGCGGAGAAAAGCTGCTGGCAAAGGCAGGCCGTGGGATGTTCTGGGCTTTGCTGCTGTTCGTGGGGATTCCGCTTCCCGGCACAGGTGCCTGGACAGGCACTCTGGCAGCGAGTCTGCTTGACCTCGATTTCAAGAAGAGTGTTGTAGCTGTGACCTGCGGTGTCGCACTTGCCGCTGTCATCATTACAGTTCTGACGCTCTGCGGTGTTGCGGCGTTTACTGCTGTAAAGTAATTCATGATATACAATGAAAAAGATCCCTGAAGCAGTTCAGGGATCTCAGCTTGTCGATAAAGTCCTTTTTCTGGTGCTGGCGCACCGGTGAGCGCCCCC
>JAFXOO010000467.1 GCA_017528675.1 Oscillospiraceae bacterium
GGCAGTTTCCGTCGGCTCCCCGGAGGGCGCAGCCGCAGCTTCGGAAGCTGGCACAGACGGCTCTGTCAATTCGGCTGCTTCCGTTGCCTCCGCAGCGGAAATGCCCAGCGGATTATTCTCGGTTTTGCTCTTGTGCAGGATCAGCAGGACACCGAATGCCAGAAGAAGGCACAGCATGATGACGAGGATGGTATATCCCCGCCGGATGCGGCGGTCCTCCCGCTCGTCCCATTCGTCCCATTCTTCCGTGGCATCCGGACTTTCAGGACTCTCCGGGACATCCAGGGATTCCAGAAATTCCTGGTTTTCATTTTCAGATGACATAAATCTCCTCTTTCTTTTTGTCGGGGTGCGTATTCTTTCTCTGTAGGGTCATAGAATTGCCGTGCCGGCATGCAGAAGGGGCACACCCGCCATGCCGGTCTCATAAACTCATCTTTCATTATAGCACATTTCGGAGGATTTGTCACCTGTTTTACATAATTTTTTTGATTTTTTCTTCTGCAAAGCGGAAATTGTCGCTGTTTCGGGAATCCGGGCGGCTGGAAATTGTTTCCGGTTTGGCGATATTGCACAATACAAATTCCGCACCTTTGTGCATTTCGGGGAAATCCGCCGGAGCTATGGAAATTTCTGCCCGGATATGGTATAATAGAAGCAGCGTAATCTGACTTCATCACATAGGAGGTAGTATCCATGAAGGATTTTCTGAAAGCCATGTGTATCGTAATGCTGGTGCTTGGTGCAGCCGCAGCGGCATTGCTTATCCTGAAACGCATTTCGACCCGTTCCTATCTGACGGTAGAGGAATAAAACAAAGCCCCGGTTCAAAACGAACCGGGGCTTTTTTGCTGTGTCCGGATCCCCCGCTTTCCGGCAGGGGGATTTGTGTTATGCGGCAGAGCCGTCTGTGATCTGGAGACCGGGGCCGGCTTCCTGGTCATCGTAGGACTCAGAGTAGCCGGTGCTGCCGTTCAGTTCGTCATCATACTGCATAGCCTGATCGTCGCCGCCGGACGTCACATAGCCGAACTCGCTCGCATGGGCGTTGAAGTACTCCTCAAGGTGATCCTGGCTGTAGAGATCGCCCTTGGCAATGACAGCCTCAGCGAGGTCATTGTGCTTCGGCGGGATGATGTAGCGGACGCCGTTGACGAGGATGCAGTAGCAGGGCTCCTCGGAGATATATTCCTCCTGTGCTGCCTCCAGCAGTGCGTACATCTCAGGGTAGAAATCCTTCATTGCCACGGTCTCAAACAGCATGATGTGGTCTTTATAGGCACAATCGGAATCCCTGTCGCCCTTGACATAGGTGTTCTCGTTGTAGGATACGGAGGAATTCGGGTATTTCAGCGAATCTGTAGACCACTGATCCGGTGCATAGATCCGCACGCTCAGCAAAGTCTGGTTGCCGGCCTGTGCATTCTTGGGATTTTCCTTGTCCACGAAGTCATAGCGCTCCGGAACGGTGAACTTTTTGAATTCCCAGCTTTCGAGCAGGGCAATCGTCTCGTCAAAGCCCTCGTAGATCTTGCAGAACGAGCCGGAATTATTGCCGAGTGTGCAGTACAGCGGCGCCGTCAGACGCTCCTCGGCGGACATGTTCTGGATGTCATGCGCATAGGCAGTGCTGAGCGCATCGAGGTTCTCCATAGACCCATGCATGGCACGGGTCTGGCTGCCGTTGCTGTTGTAGGTCGTGATGCGCACGGTAAGGGGGAAGTCATATTCGTTGGTATTGGCATCATAGGTGCATAATTCCTGCAAGAGCATTTTCTTGACCGCTGCGGCAGAGGTCTCCTGGAACAGCTTGCTGTTGAGCAGAATCATCCGCAGCTCGCAGAGCTCGTCGGCACTGAGCGACAGCTCACGGTGTACCACGGAGCCGGTGAGGGTGTAGTATGTCAGGTCATAGCGGAAGTTCTCGGCGTAGCTGCCGTAGGCGGGTTCCGGATGGTTCCTGTCATCATCATAGTCACGTTCGTCTCTCATCGAGGTCACAGTGTAGACATCATTATCATAGTAATAGTTCCCGTTGTACTCCAGACGGTACGGGAAGGTTGCGTCAAGCTGCCTGTTGATGGGCACGCAGGGATTGGCGTCGGTCTTTTTGCGCTGTACAATGCTCTTGTGGAAGTCCACGATCTGAGAGATGACCTCCCGGTCGGTGAATTCAAGATCCACGTCATAGCTGCGGCGGTTGACGCTCTCCACCTCAACAGATCTGACCACGGCAGCACTCGGCACATAGTACTCACGCCCGAAGCAGTTGGTCTTGATGACGACTGCAAACACGCCGACCGTGACAGCGACCGTGACCACGAAGGTGATGATCGAGAGCCAGAAGCGCTTGAAGCCACGCTTGCGGATGATTTCGCAGACGAAGTACACGATCGCAGCGAACAGCAGCACCGGGCCGATTACGTCGAAATCGAGCAGGCACAGGATGAGCACGATCAGCAGCGTGATCATCACATGATAAGCGCCGATATAGACGAAGGGTCTGCCGACATGCTCGGCCTTTCTGCGCTTATAGAGCTGCCATGCCACCACAAGGAGCACTGCGCTCAGGAGCAGAAGAATCACAATCCAGCGGAAGTAATTCGGCATCATGTCGTGGCTGTGTGTTTCTGTGCCTCTGATTGCATCCCAGGCGACATAGCTGCCGACAGAGGTGGAGCCGTTATCGAGCAGATAGATCATGTAGCACAGACCGCCGATCGGGGACATGAAGCCGATGATCTGCCAGAGATACTCGAAGGACAGATCCACATGCTCGGAGATCAGGCCGAGGACGCCGGCGAGTGTGCCGGGAATCAGGCAGTTGAGCAGGATGTTGGCGTAGATGCTCTCGAACAGTGTGCCGCAGCAGACGGTAATGAGCACGCAGAGTGTGTAATACAGCAGCATCAGCACGAACAGTCCGGAGGAGATCATCGCATAATTGCTGACGGTTTCTCTCAAGAGCGTGTTTCCGTCGTCCGTATGGATGAACGGGCAGCCGATGCCAATGGCGATCCAGCCGAGAACGGCTGCGATGATGTACGGGAGAATGTACATGCAGACGCCGCCGATATAATCGGAGAAGAAGCGCTGGCTGCCGGTCAGCGGCAGCGAATAGAGCATATCGACCTGTGCCTTCTTGTGCGTTTCCGTGAAAGCGCAGATGGCGCAGAACATGCCCATAAACACCGCCACGCCGAGGCAGATGAAGCCGATGCCCATGTACAGCTCAAAGCTGTCCATGTAGGAATAACTTTGATTCGGCTGGGATTCCCGGACAATCTCCCAGATGATGGGCACCATGATGAGCGGCCCGCTGAGAATCATCAGAATGCTCGTGACGATTGCCATTTTCCGGTTCTGCCGGATAACACGCAGCATATTGCGGGCAGGCAGACTATGCAAAAACCTGGCTGTCATATCCAAGCACCTCCAGTTCATAGATAAAGATTTCCTCAAGGGTCAGCGGAACCATATCTGCGACCACAGGATGGAACGGTTCGAGTGCCGCACGGATGTCGGCCTCCTCGCCCTTTGCGATGATGTGATAGATGCTCTGCGTTTTCGCAAAATGCAGGATTTCCGGGATGGCAGCAAAGTCCTCCCTGGTGTACTCCCGCTCCTTGTCGGCAAAGGCAACCTGAATCTTGTGCACGGTTCCCTTGAGGGAATCAAGCTGGCGGTTGAAGATGATCTTGCCGTGGTGCAGCAGTGCAGCGGTATCGCACATCTCGTTGATCTCCTTGAGATTGTGGGAGGAGATGACGACGGTGAGGTCACGCTCGCACATTGCATCGACCAGCATCCGCTTGACGATGATACGCATGGTCGGGTCGAGTCCATCGAATGCCTCATCGAGCAGGAGATAGGGTGTGCAGCAGGCAATGCCGGTGATGACGATGGCCTGGCGCTTCATACCCTTGGAGTAGGTCGAGATTTTCTTGTCGGCGGGAAGCTGGATTGCCTTTTCCAGCCGGTCAAAGATCTCCTCGGAAAAATTCGGATAGAACTGCTTGTAGAAATTCTTCAGTTCGATGAGCGTGAAGGACGAAAACTGCACTGTCTCATCATTGATGAAGAAAACCTTCTGCTTGGCGGAAACATTGTCATAGACGGGTTCTCCGTCAATCAGCACCTCGCCGCCGTCGGGGGAATAGATACCGCTGAACAGGCGCAGAATGGTGGATTTTCCTGCACCGTTGGAGCCGAGCAGACCAAAAGCAGTGCCGCTTGGAATCTCCAGATCAACACCGTCGAGCGCCGAAAAATCCCCAAAGCGCTTGACTGTTCCCTTCAGTGTCATCATATGGCCGCAGTCTCCTTTTCGGTTTGAATCTGTTTCTCGATATCATGGATTCTGTCGCACAGCAGTGAGCTCTCAATGCCAGTATCGAGCGCATGCCTTGCGGCAGTGTCGAAGTCACCGAGGATATGCTCCTGCGCAAGCAGTGTGTCGGGCTTTGCCACGAAGCTGCCCCGTCCTGCGAGGGAGTAGATAATGCCATCCCGTTCCAGCAGCGCATAGGCCTTGGCAACGGTATTGGGATTCACGCCGAGGTCGCCGGCAAGACTGCGCACAGAGGGGAGCTTGTCCTGCTCCTTGAGCACGCCTTTGAGGATGAGCTGCGTCACTTTGCGGTATAGCTGCTCATAGATCGGTGTCCGGCTCATCAGGTCAATGTCGAACATAGAATGCCTCCTTTCTGGTGATATCTGCGTCAAATTCTGTTTCACAGTACTGAAGAAGGGCTGTGAGTCGTCCTAACTGTATTAGCTGTCTTAGTACA
>JAFXOO010000468.1 GCA_017528675.1 Oscillospiraceae bacterium
GCAGAAATTCACACGCTCCACCTGGTCAATCCACATGCCGTTTGTGCCGTCCATGGCGTATTTGCCATAGAACATCTCAGGGCGATAGGCGGTCGAGGCATAGACGGCGGACGGATCCTCCACATAAATTTCGGCGCTCTCCGGTGTCAGTTCAGCGGATTCTGTCACGGGCTCTGTCGCCGGTACAGCGACGATGATTTCGTCAACAATCTGTTCAAATTCTTCTTGCGAGCAGCCCGCTGCTGTCAGGAAACATGCCGCAGCCGCTGCCGCTGCGAGCAATCGTTTTGTCTTCATGGAAACCTCCCTTGTCAGCCTGTCCGGCTGAAGTGATACATACGGTATCATTATAACATATTTCACAGAATCTGTCAATGCTGAGGAAAATGTTTTTATGGATAAAAGCGAAAATCCGGAATGCCGCATGCCGTAAAAAAACTTGACCGCAGGCCGGGGATATGGTATAATAGCAGTAGACCGCAGCCTTGCGGATTTTGTGAAGAAAGAAGGAATGATCCATGAAAAATGTGACCAATGATATCCGCTATATCGGCGTGAATGACCATGACCTTGACCTGTTTGAGGGGCAGTATATTGTCCCGAACGGCATGGCGTATAATTCCTATGTGATCCTGGATGAGAAGGTGGCTGTGTTTGACACTGCTGACCGCAATTTCACGGAGCAGTGGCTTGGCAACCTCGCTGAGGCGCTCGGCGGCAGAACACCGGACTATCTGATCGTACAGCACATGGAGCCCGACCACTCTGCCAGCATTGCGGCATTTCTGGCGCAGTATCCGGATACCGCCGTTGTCGGCAATGCCAAGACCTTTACCATGCTCGGCCAGTTCTTCGGGAAGCTCCATGTCGAGAACAAGGTGACTGTCAAGGACGGGGATTCGCTGTCGCTCGGCAGGCATATGCTGCAATTTGTCTTTGCGCCGATGGTGCACTGGCCGGAGGTCATGTTCACCTACGACAGCACAGACAAGGTGCTGTTCTCGGCGGATGCGTTCGGCAAGTTTGGTGCGCTTGATGTCGAGGAGGACTGGGCGTGCGAGGCCAGACGCTATTACTTCGGCATTGTCGGCAAGTACGGCATGCAGGTGCAGAATGTCCTGAAGAAGGCCGCCGGGCTTGACATTCAGATCATCTGCCCGCTGCACGGCCCAGTACTGTCCGAGAATCTCGGTTATTACCTTGACCTGTACAACACCTGGTCGTCCTACGGTGTGGAGAGCGAGGGCATCTGCATCGCCTATACTTCCGTATACGGCAACACAAAGCAGGCTGCCGAGCTCCTTGCAGAGGCACTCAGGGGCAGAGGATGCCCGAAGGTTGCCGTCACAGACCTTGCCCGTGAGGATATGGCAGAGGCAGTGGAGGATGCGTTCCGCTATGGCAAGCTGGTGCTGGCAACCACGACCTATAATGCCGAGATTTTCCCGTTCATGAAGCAGTTCATTGACTGCCTGACCGAGCGTGGCTACCAGAACCGCACCATCGGCCTGATCGAGAACGGCACCTGGGCACCGATGGCGGCAAAGGTCATGAAGGGCATGTTCGAGAAATCCAGGAACATCACCTGGCTTGAGACAACCGTGACGATCCGGTCTGCCCTCACCCAGGAAAACCGTGAGCAGATCGCCCGAATGGCGGATGAACTGATGGCATGACGGACTGGACAAGGCAGTACCGCAAGGCGCTGACGTTCAGCTATGATGACGGAAATGAAGCGGATGTGCGGCTTGTGCGGCTGCTTGATGCCTATGGGATGAAGTGTACCTTCAATCTCAATTCCGGCCTGGACAGCTCGGATGTCTGGCAGTACAGGGGTGCTGATGTGCGGCGGCTTGAACTGACGCAGTGCAGGGCACTCTACGCCGGGCATGAAATTGCAGTCCACGGCAGCCGCCATCTTTCGCTGACAGCGCTCTCTCCGGAGGCGCTGGATGCGGAGCTTGCCGGTGATAAAAAACGGCTCACGGAGCTGTTCGGAACGGAGCCGGTGGGGATGGCATATGCCTACGGCGAATATAATGATGCCGCAGTGGAAAAGCTGCGTTCAATCGGCATCCGGTATGCACGGACGGTGGAGGACAGCCACAGCTTTGCGGTGCAGAGCGACCTTCTGCACTTCCGGCCGACCTGCCACCATGACGATCCCCAGCTCTTTGCGCTGGCAGAACGGTTTCTGGCGATGGAGCCGGATGAGCCGCAGATTTTCTGCATCTGGGGGCACAGCTATGAACTGGACGGCAATGCCAACTGGGACAGGCTGGAGCGCCTGTTTGCCATGCTGGCGGGGAAAGAGGAGATCTTTTACGGCACCAATGCACAGGTGCTGCTGTTTCGGGAGGAACTATGCTGATCGAAAAACTATGTAACAACCATGATCTGTCCGACGGGGAATTCCGGACGCTGCTTGAAACGGACGTCTATGATGATGCCCTGCGGACGGCAGCGGATGCTGTGCGGCGGGAGCATTACGGTACCGAAGTTTATCTGCGGGGGCTGATTGAATTTACGAATTACTGCCGGAATGACTGCCTGTACTGCGGAATCCGGCGCAGCAATACCGCCGCCAGCCGCTACCGGCTGACAGAGGAGGATATCCTCGCCTGCTGCGAGGAGGGCTATGCGCTCGGCTACCGGACATTTGTGCTGCAAGGCGGTGAGGATGCGTACTTTACGGATGAACGTGTCTGCCGGATTGTGAGCGCCATCCGGGAGCGTTATCCGGCGTGTGCGGTCACGCTGTCCATCGGGGAGCGGCCGAGAGCGAGCTATCAGGCGTTCTATGACGCAGGCGCCGAGCGGTATCTGCTCCGGCATGAAACAGCGGATCCGCAGCTTTACAGCCGCCTGCATCCGGCGGAGCTGCATCTGGAGAACCGCATCCGGTGTCTGTATGATCTCAAGGAAATCGGGTACCAGGTCGGTGCCGGGATGATGGTCGGGTGTCCGTACCAGACGACGGAGCATCTGATCCGGGATCTGCGGTTCTTGCAGGAGCTACAGCCGGATATGATCGGCATAGGGCCGTTCCTGCCGCATAAGGACACACCCTTCCGGGATGCGGAAAAGGGTGATCTGTACCTGGTGCTGCGGCTGCTGGGTGTGCTGCGGCTGATGTTCCCGGAGGTACTGCTTCCTGCGACAACGGCACTGGGCACGATTCATCCGCTGGGCAGGGAGATGGGGCTGAAAATGGGTGCCAATGTCATCATGCCGAATCTTTCGCCGGTTTCCGTGCGGAAAAAGTACATGCTCTATGACGACAAGATCTGTACGGGCGAGGAGTCGGCGCAGTGCGTGAACTGCCTTGCGAACCGTGTGAACTCGGCAGGCTATCAGGTGGTCAGCAGCAGGGGCGATGCCCTGCGGTGCAGAAAGGCAGAAAAATAAGGGAGGCGATTGCCTCCCTTTTGTTTGAAGCTTAAGCTGTTGGCATTGCCCCCCTGTCAGCCCCGGTCAGCCAATATAGCCTCTCCCCGTATCACATGCAGTACAACGTCAGGAACTCGTCAATCGGCAAGGGTCTGGAGTAGAAGTAGCCCTGTAGGCTGCTGACGGGATAATTCAGCAGAAAATCACGCATTTCCATGGATTCTACGCCTTCCACACAGACATCTGCCTTGAAGGATTCCGCCAGTGCCGAGATGAATTGCACGGTGCTCCGGTCACGGCCGTTCGTGATGATGTCCTTGACATACTCCCGGTCGATCTTGACAATATCCACATCCAGCTCACGCAGAACGCCCAGCGAAGAATACCCGGTGCCGAAATCATCAAGCGCCAGCCGGATGCCCTTGTCGTGCAGCGCACGGAACACACGCCTGAGCAGATTCATGTCAAGCAGCCGGCAGCGCTCTGTGATTTCCAGACACAGATTCTGCGGCGGATAGCCGGTTATCTCCAATGCAGAGAGCACATCCTCCACAAAGGTGTTTGTTTCAAGCTGCGCATAGGACAGGTTGACGTTCATTATGAAATCAGGATACCGCTTCAGGATGTGCCTGCCGTGCTTCATGGCGGTGCACAGAATCCAACGCCCCAGCTCCGGGAACAGCGGATCCTGTTCCAGAATATGGACGAACTGCATCGGCGGTACAGCCCCGTACTCCTCGTTGCGCCAGCGCAGCAGCGCCTCCGCACCCTTGAGCTGATCGGTGACTGCGTCCATGATCGGCTGATAGCAGAGGTAAAAGCCCTTGCAGTTGTCGGTCACACTGTTGCGGATGGTGTTGAGCTTTTCGATGTACAGCCGGTTGTCATCCGTCAGCTCATCAGAAAAGATTACGGCATCACCGAGCTTTTTCTCCTTGGATTCATAATAGGCATATTTCAGGCAGCTATAGACCGTCTCTGTGCTGATGTTGAAATGCTGCACCTGGACGATGCCTGCATTGGTCAGCAGGCTCAGCCGCTCATCGTTGACATAAAAATCATGTGAGGTCTTTTCATGTATCCTGTGATAGATACCCGCCATTTTTCCGGCGGTCAGCGTGTGGGAAATGATGGCGAATTTTGTGCCGTCCATCCGGTACACCGCCCCCACATTGCGGTACTCCCGCTGGAGCAGATTCGCCAGCTCACAGAGCACATCGTTGCCGAAGGAATAGCCGTAAAGGTCATTGATATTTGAGAAGCGGCTCAGCCCTACCAGCATCACACATCCCTCGTCCTGTTTCCAGAACATGGACTGCAAATCCTCAAAGAAGCCGTACAGACTCCGCAGACCGGTGACAGTGTCCATATAGCTGAGCATGCCGTGATTATGGATTGCACCGCCGAAATAGACCGGATTGCCTTCGTGGTCACGGATGACCACCCCCCGGCAGGTACACACGACATAGTGCCCGTCCTTCGCTCTCGCACGATACTGCATATCATGGCCGCTGTGGACACCTGAGAAGATATGATCAATGCTGATCTGGTAGTTTTTACGGTCATCCGGGTGGAGATGTTCCTCCCAGATCGCTCCGGCATGCTGCATGTACACATCCGGCAGCCCGAAATAATCCACCGCATTCTGCGACCAGCGGGAAATATCTTCCCGCATGTCACACAGAAAGACATACTTACCCTCTGCAAGAATGGAAAAAGCTTCAAAAAGACTGTCAAGTCGTGCTTTCCTTTGTGGATCCATAAGCTCCCTCCTGTTCTGTAGCCGGAGGTGCCGGCTTTCTGTACGGGTCAATCTGCTACTATTATAGCATAAGATACGGCAGATGTCAATGCGTATTTTGTGCAATTTGCAGATTCTTTACATTTTCCGTGAAATGTGATATGATAGAGCAGAGACGGGTTGAAACCACAATGTTCCACAAAAACGCTCTGGCCGATTTGTGCAGTATGCTGATTTTTGCAGCGCACTGTCAGGATTCAGCCGGCTGATGTGTATGGATAGTAAACGGCCGCAGCAGAAAGGTGGGGATCAGATGCTAACGGTCAGCACACCGCATGATCGGTCTGACAGGCAGGAACAGCCGATCAGCATGACGGGTCTGAGCTTTGCAGTGGTGGACAAGTACAAGGATCTTGTCTACCGGACGGCGCTCACTGTAACCCGGTGTCATGAGGATGCAGAGGACATCCTGCAAGAGGTGTTCTTCCGGTATTTCCGCTCGCATCCCGTGTTTGAAACGGAGGAGCACGAGAAGGCATGGCTTCTGCGGGTGACAATCAACGCCGGAAAGAATCTTCTGCGCAGTGCATGGATCCGCAGACGCAGCGATGCGGATGTGACGGAACTGGCGGAGACGCCACAGCATCCGGAAAATTCTGAAGTGTTGCAGGCGGTGCTCTCACTGCCGGAAAAATACCGCATTGCGATTTATCTGCATTATTATGAAGGCTATAGCGTGGCGGAAATTGCAGCGCTGACGGGCAGGTCTGCGGCGGCTGTCGGACAGCATCTGAGCCGTGGGCGTGCAAAGCTTCGCAAACTGTTGGGAGGTGACGGAGCATGAGTCTGGAGAAGAAGATCAGAAGTGCCTATGACAGCGTACATGCGCCGGAAGCGCTTACGGAACAGCTCAAGCAGGAGCTGTATCAACAGGATCTGCGGGCGGAGGATATTGTCGGCGGAATCGTGGAGGAAGCACCCCGCCGGAATCCGCTGCGGATGCTGCTGCGGGGCAGTGCATTTGTGGCGGCATCGGTGCTGGTGTTTATCGGAATCGGATTCGGTGTGCGGCAGATGCGGAACAGAGCCGAGGAATTCCGCCCCGGAACGGCGGTTTCAGCGCCGGCAGCGGCAGCCGTTCCTGATGTGTCGGGCATGACTGTGGAGGCGGCAGGGCGTGCGCTGCGGGACGCCGGTTTCAAGAGCCAGGCCAGCTACAGTGATGCGGCGCAGTCGGCAGTCACCAGGACAGAACCGCCTGCCGGCACGCAGCTTCCGGCCGGGAGCACCGTGCGGATCATCTGCGAATAATCCGGTGATTTCCGGGCATACTTCCAACAGCCGGCACACGATACCCCGGCAGAATGGGAGGGATTGACATGGGCAAGAACAAGCGCCATAATCCGAATACCGAGCAGGAACAGCCGACCCAGGACAATAACCCCTGCTGTGCGTAAGCCATCAGGGAGGGGGTTATATTTCGCAGGGGCTTCGCCCCTGCACAATGCCAACAACTTAAGCTTTTTTGTCGGCTTGCGCCGACTTAGGAGGGGCTGCTCGCCCCTCCTAAACCTCCCTCGGCAGGGCGGTGACCGCCCTGCACCCGCAATTTGATTTCGCTAAGTCTTTGGCATTGCGCCCCTGCACCCCCTTGCACCATACGGCGCAGAGCATATATTCTAAGTTTTTGACAGACTAAGCAAAACCCCCTGCCATTGGCAGGGGGCCTTGCTTTATGAAAGGTGTGTTAAGGAGAAAGCTTAGTCATCCAGGAGGGTGAAACGGTACTGTTCACCGACCTTATCCATGAACATGGCCTTCGGGCGTACCCAGACCTGGCCGTCCGCATCGCTGCGGTAAACCACCATGTCCTCAAGTGTCTCGCTGTGGGTTGCCACACCGAGCACGGTATACTGTCCGCCCTTGAAATGACGGTAGTGCTGGCCTTCGTGAATTTCACGGAGCTGCTCGGCAGGGGCTTCCTGCTGCTCCGGCTGGTGGTTGACAATATCGTCATGCACGATAATCATGGAGGAATACGGCTCCATGTGCAGGAAGGCATTGCCGCCCTCAACCCGCACTGCGTTGCCGTTCATGACATCCACAAGTGCACCGAAATGTGTGCCGAACTGGCAGTCAAACGGCTGATCGTCAAGGTTCAGTGCCACATACACGGTCTGGCCGTCCATCTCCTTGGCAAAGACAAGCTGACGGTTGCGGATGATAACCGTGCGGTAGCTGCCGGTGCGCAGCGCCGGATAGGCTCTGTAGATGCGGCCGAGCTTGACGATGTGCTTGTAAATCGGCGCATTTGTGTCCATATCGCTGAGGTTCAGGCAAGGACGCATCGGGGAATCATCGCCGCCCTGCTTGGCACCCTGGATGCCGAATTCCGAGCCGTAATAAATCGACGGAATGCCCGGCATGGCATAGAGCAGTGTATAGCAGGTGGAGAGGTAGTTCGGATTGTTCAGCGTGCTGGCAAGACGGTTCACATCGTGGTTGTCCACGAAGTTATACAGCCGGATATTGCGGTAGATGCCGCCGTTTGCGCCGGACTGCCGGTTGATTGAGTAGTCGATCTCGAAATAGTTCTTGTCATTGTGGGAGGAATAGATGCCCTTGTAGCACTCGTAATTCGTGACAGAATCGAGCATTTCCGGATTTGCCCAGCGGTTGTAGTCACCGTGGATGATCTCGCCCATGAGCCAGATCTCCGGATTCTTCTCCTTGCAGAACCAGCGGATGCGCTTGAAGAAATTGAAATCAATGCAGTCAGCCGCATCAAAGCGGATGCCGTCAATCTTGAATTCATCCATCCAGTACCCCACGGCGTCGAGCAGATAATTGCAGACATCGGGATTCTGGAGATTGAGCTTGACCAGATTGTAATGGCCGTTCCAGCCCTCGTACCAGAACGGGTCGCCGCAGGGGGACGGGCCGCCGAAGTTCAGATTCTGGAACCAGCCGCAGTACGGGGAATTCTGACCGTTCTGCTGGATGTCGGTGAATGCCCAGAACTTCCGGCCGACGTGGTTGAACACGCCGTCGAGGATGACACGAATGCCGGCCTCGTGGAGCTTCTCGCAGATATGTTTGAACATCTCGTTGGTGCCGAGACGGCGGTCAATCATCTTGTAATCAATCGTATCATAGCCGTGCTCCACGCTCTCAAAGACCGGGCCGAAATACACGGCATCCACGTTCATTTCCTGAAGATGGGGAATCCAGTCGAGGACCTTTTCGAGACGGTTCACCGGCTCGCCGCCCTCGTTGAACTTCGGCGCACCGCAGAAGCCAAGCGGATAAATATGATAGATCAGGGCATTTTCGTACCAACTCATGTTTAAAACTCCTTATAGATTCATAAACCTGGTTAATGCAGTGAGCCTTCCAGGTAATAGGTTGCTTCCATATCGGCAACATGCAGTGCCAGCGCCAGCGGGAACATCTCAAAGGCACGGCCGATGTCGTTCTTGTTGCCCTCTGCGGAAAAGCCCATGTGATAACGGATGGCAAATGCCTCCTCACGGGTCAGGCGCATATAGCTTGAGATGATGTACACGGATTTTTCGCCGTGGCCATAGGGGAGTGTGTCCTCAATGGTGTAATAGGGAACCTTTTCCCAGACACCCTGGGCATTTTTGGCATTGCGGTAGTCGGTCTTGTAGTAATTCAGTTTGCAGATATCGTGCAGAAGCGCCGTCAGTGCCACGGATTCTTCGGAATAATCCATCCCATAGAGCTCCTTTGTGCGGGGGCGGGACAGATAGTCCACGAGGCAGCGGTAGACATTGACGCTGTGGGTCACCAGGCCGCCTTCATAGGAACCGTGATAACGGGTGCTGGACGGGGCAGTGAAAAAATCACTGGCATCGCTCAGCAGATACTCCAGAAGCTGCTGGGAACCCTTGCGGGTGATATTGCTGCGGTAAATTTCAAGAAATTCTTCTTTTGCATCCATCTGTTATCCCTCCGTTTCACACTGTGGCACAGTTCTTATTATAACACCTTTTCAGTTCTGTTGCAATAGCTTTTGTGAAAAATCATTGCATCGCACAGTTATTTTTAAACTCAATTGTACATAGTGAACAAAAATGTGACGATACCTGTCTTTTCCTGTCATAGTGCAGCGCATACCGCCTATACTATGACAGAGCCGTCAGGCTCATGGGTGATACTGCGCAGAGCCGGGCCATGCGGCAGGTTCCGGGCGGTGTTGCCGTAAAGGAGGTAGACCATGAAGCAAAGAGCATGTCTGGTGTCTGCGGCTGTTGCAGCGGTACTGCTGCTGACAGGCTGCGGCACGCACAGAGACAGACCCCCGGCGCAGACGTCCCGGAATGACGAGGTATATGACGATGCCAGGGAGATGGTGACCGATGCTGTGCAGAACGGCAAGGAGCTGGCGAGTGATGCCGTACAGAACGGCAAGGAGCTGGCAAGTGATGCCGTACAGGGCGGCAGGGAGCTGGCGAGCGATGCCGTACAGAACGGCAGGGAGATGGTCAGCGATGCTGCCGAAGATGTCAGCGATGCCATGAACAAGAGCGACAGTGACGGGGCATACCGGACTGATTCCGATGGCAAAGTTAAGCCGGAGGAGGACTAAAAAGCCCCCCTCCCCCACTGGGGGGGAGGGGGGGCTGTGTCGGATACACCGGGATCAGTCCACGGATTTGAGCGACTCCGCCATGTTGATGCGTTCGAGCTTGATGCCCATGAACAGATTGACAATGACATTGAACAGCAGTGTCAGAAGGATGCTCCAGACAAAGCTCAGCGGCATGACCTGGTTGCGGAAGGATACAATATCCACCACGATATGGTCAATGACATAGTGATTGAGCATCACGCCGAGCACCAGTCCGACTGCAATGCCGATGATGGTCAGCGCCAGATTCTCCCGCAGTACATAGGCCGATGTCTCGTTCCGGAAGAAGCCGAGCACCTTGATGGTGGCGATCTCCCGGATGCGCTCGGTGATGTTGATGTTCGTCAGGTTGTAGAGCACGATGAAGGCGAGGCCTGCTGCGCATACAATGACCAGCAGCACAATATAGTTCAGGCTGCCCATCATCTTGCCGAGTCTTGCCCGCAGTTCCTCGAAAATCATGATGGTTGTGACCCTGTCATCTCCGGAGATCTCCGCTGAGAGCTGGTACTGATCCGCACCCTCCGGGAAATTCAGGAATGCCGAATTGATCTCCGGCGGAGTTCCTGTCTGCGCTTCAATGGTCTCAGGGCAGAGCAGGATGTAGTTATAGACATGGTTTTCAAAAATACCGGTGATCTTCACATGCATTTCCTGTAGATCCTCGTTGCGCAGTGTGATGGTGTCGCCGGTTTTCACACCGTAGCGGTCGGCAATGCTGTTGCATACCAGCGCCTCCCCGACGCCGGGGAACGGAAGCGGCTCTTGCTGCATTGTGTGGAGCTGCATGTAGTCTGTAAAGCGTCCGGCGTCGAAGGGCACCATCATGCTCAGGCTCTTGACCTTGCCGGGCAGCACCAGATCCCACGAGCCTGCATGCATCAGCAGATTGCTTTCCGTATTATCGTCAAGGCGCTTCTGCAAATCCGCCGGCAGTGCGCCGCTGTAGCTCTCCTTGAAGCCTGCCTGCGCATCGGCTGTGATGATTTCGCCGTACTGTACGTCCGCAAATCCGGCAACCGAGTCCTTCAGGCCAAAGCCTGTCAGCAGCAGCACTGTGCATCCGCTGATGCCGATGACCATCATGAA
>JAFXOO010000469.1 GCA_017528675.1 Oscillospiraceae bacterium
AACAAAGATTGTGTGCACCATCGGACCTGCAACCGATAACGATGAGGTGCTGCGGCAGATGATGTTGGCGGGAATGAATGTTGCCCGCTTCAATTTTTCACACGGCAGCTATGCAGACCACGAAAAACGCTATGCACAGGTAGTGCGTGTCCGGGAGGAGCTTGGTCTGCCGGTGGCAACAATGCTGGATACCAAGGGGCCGGAGGTGCGTCTGCGCCGCTTTGCAGACGATAAGCCGGTTGAGCTGCATGACGGGGACACCTACACGCTTACAACGCAGGATGTGCCGTGTACTGCCGAAATCGGAAGTGTGACCTTTGCACGCCTGCCGCAGGATGTTGCACCCGGAACCCGGATCCTGATTAACGACGGCGCTGTCGAGATGATTGCCGAAAAGACGACCCGGACGGATATCATCTGTAAGGTGATCCACGGAGGTGTCGTTTCCAATAACAAGGGTATCAATGTGCCCGGTGTGCGCCTGTCCATGCCGTATCTGAGCGATGCGGACATGAGCGACCTGGAGTTCGGCGCAAGGATGGGCTTTGATTTCATTGCCGCCAGCTTTGTGCGGTCTGCTGCGGATATCAACTATCTGCGACGCTTCACAGAGAGCCTTGGGTGGTTTGATGTGCGCATCATTGCGAAAATCGAGAACATTGACGGTGTGCATAATATTGACGAGATTCTTGAAGCAGCCGACGGCATCATGGTGGCTCGTGGCGATATGGGTGTGGAAATCCCGTTCGAGCAGATTCCTGCCATCCAGAAGCAGCTCATCCGTAAGGGCTATAGTGCCGGTAAGCAGGTTATTACTGCAACGCAGATGCTGGAGTCCATGATTACCCACGCAAGGCCGACCCGTGCAGAAATCACGGATGTTGCCAATGCAATCTATGACGGCACAAGCGCTGTTATGCTCTCCGGAGAAACGGCTGCCGGTCAGTTCCCGGTGGAGGTCGTGCGGACGATGGAGCTGATTGCCTCGACAACAGAGGGAAATATTGATTACAAGCATGAATTTGACAACCGGAAAGAGGGCGATGTGACAGTTGCCGAGGGTATCGCACATGCAGCGGTTACAACAGCGCATGACCTTGATGCAAAGGCGATCATCGCCGTCACCAAGCGTGGACAGACTGCCCGCCTGATCTCGAAATTCCGGCCTGCTGTGCCGATTGTGGGCTGCACAACGGATTGTGCCAACCAGCGCCGCATGAATATGAGCTGGGGTGTGACGCCGCTGGTCATTGATGAGGAGACGGACACGGACAACCTCTTTTCCAAGGCAGTGGATGCGGTGAAAAAGGCGGGACTCGTGAAAACAGGAGACATCGTCATCATCACTGCCGGCGTTCCGCTGGGTATTTCGGGTATGACCAATCTGATGAAGGTCGAGATTGTAAACTGATGTTCCGTCAGGATTCTTCCGGAAGCACTGAATGAATTGATACTACAGTGTTTCAAGGACAGGGAGATGGCTGTTGTTCGCAGGGGCTTCATCCCTGCACCACGTTCGGGGCTGACACTCCGCTCCCCGCAAAACAATATGATTGACAGACTGATTGCCGCTTTTTGCAAAAGCGGCAATTTTTTATTTTTAGCCGGAAGTATCTTGCATTTTCTTGTAATGTATGGTACAATAAGAGAAAGACTTTTTGCGGCTTTCGGTTTATCCGGAAAGTGATTTTGCAGGGTTCTTGCTGTTTTACGGCAAGACTCCGCGCCTCTCCCGCCAGGGCGAGGGAATGTATGGAAATGAGGGAAAAACTATGACAATTTCTGAACTGCAACAGGAGATTCTGCGGCTGAAGCAAGAGAAGGATATGTGCATCCTTGCGCATAGCTATGTGGCAAGAGAAATCACGGAGATTGCTGATTTTGTTGGCGATTCCTATGCGCTGAGTGTCAGGGCCAAGGATGTTCCGAATGCCAATGTCCTGCTCTGCGGTGTGCGCTTTATGGCGGAGACGGTGAAGATTCTTTCACCGGAAAAGCATGTATATCTGTCCAATCCCATTGCAGGATGCCCGATGGCGGAGCAGATGGACAAGGAGATGATTATGCAGGTGAAGGCAACTCTTCCCGGCTACACGGTCATGGCCTATGTCAACACAACTGCGGCGCTCAAGACAATTGCCGATGTCTGTGTGACATCATCCTCGGCAGTGAAGATTGCCAGGGCGCTTGACAATGACAAAATTCTGTTCATCCCAGACTGCAACCTCGGCGCATATGTCGCAAAGCAGGTGCCGGAGAAGACTGTCAAGCTCCTTCAGGGCGGATGTCCTGTCCATGCCGCTGTCAGACCCAGGGCTGTGGAGGAAGCGAAAAAACGTCATCCGCAGGCGCTTGTCCTCGTGCATCCGGAGTGCGTGCCGGGTGTGACGGAGCAGGCGGATTATGTCGGTTCCACCTCCGGAATCATGGACTTTGCGAAGCAGTCCGATGCGAAGGAATTCATCATCGGCACGGAGATCAGCATTGCCGAGCAGCTCCAGTATGACTGCCCGGACAAGTGCTTCTATCCGCTCGACAAGGAGCTGATCTGCCCGAATATGAAGTCCACCACGCTTGTGGATGTGTACCGGGTGCTGCAAGGGCAGGCAGGTGAGGAAATCTTCCTCGATGACGCGACAATTATGCAGGCAAGACGCTGCATTGATAAGATGATCGAACTGGGTGGCTGAGATGGAACGGGCTCTGATTGCCATGTCCGGCGGCGTGGACAGCTCTGCGGCAGCAGTGCTGATGCAGGAGGCGGGCTATGACTGCGCCGGTGCCACGATGCAGCTTTTCCGCAATACAGACCTTGGTATCTGCGGGGAATCAACCTGCTGCTCGCTGAGCGATGTGCAGGATGCGAAGCTCGTATGCGCAAAGCTCGGCATGCTGCACTATGTGTTCAATTTCACAGACAGCTTCCGGCGGGAGGTCATGCAGCGCTTTGCGGATTGCTATGAACATGGTGCCACGCCGAACCCCTGCATCGACTGCAACCGGTTTCTGAAATTCGGCACCATGCTGCAACGGATGCAGGAGATGGAATTTGACTATGTTGTCACGGGGCACTATGCAAGGGTAGAGCATGACCCGGCGAGCGGTCGCTATCTGCTGAAAAAGGGAATGGATGAGACAAAGGACCAGAGCTATGTGCTCTATTCGCTGACGCAGGAGCAGCTCATGCATGTGCGCTTTCCGCTCGGCGGCTTCCGTAAGACGGAGATCCGGGAGATTGCCGCATCGCACGGTCTGCTCACCGCCCGCAAGAAGGAGAGCCAGGACATCTGCTTTGTGCCGGACGGCGATTATGCGGGATTCCTGGAACGTTTCACGGGACATAGCTATGCGCCGGGTGATTTTGTCGATACAAAGGGAAATGTCCTCGGGCAGCACCGGGGCATCATTCACTACACCATCGGCCAGCGCCGGGGACTTGGTGTGGCAGCAGGCCATCCGCTTTACGTCTGCGGAATCGAGCCTGCGGAAAACCGGGTTGTGCTTGGGGAACAGGCGGATCTGCTGTCGGACAGCCTGACAGCGGAGGATGTGAACCTGATTGCCGTGGAGCGTATGGACGAACCGATGCGGGTACTGGCGAAAATCCGTTACCGCCACAGGGAACAGCCTGCACTTGCGTGGATGACAGATGGTATTCTGCATGTGCAGTTTGATGAACCGCAGCGTGCGGTCACAAGGGGACAGGCAGTCGTGCTGTATGACGGGGATACTGTCATCGGCGGCGGTACCATATGCTGAACAGAGAATGGAGGGGATACTATGGGCGAAGATGAAATTCAGGAAAGAATCCAGGAGAAGCTGACTGAGATCGAGCAGAAGGAGCATGTGACAATCCTGCATTGTGTGGAATCCGGCAGCAGGGCATGGGGCTTTGCATCACCGGACAGTGATTATGATGTGCGGTTTGTGTATCTGCGGCGGACGGAGGACTATCTGCGGCTGGATCCGGTCAGAGATGTGATCGAGTGGCAGCTTGACGATGTGTTCGATATCAACGGCTGGGATGTGCGCAAGTACCTGCAGCTTTTGCACAAGTCCAATCCAACGGCATTCGAGTGGAATACATCGCTTTTCGTCTACCGGACACATCCGGCATGGGAAGCGGTGCGGGAGGTCATCCCGAAGTGCTTCAGTTGCAAGACGGCGGCATTCCACTATCTGAGCATTGCCCGGAACAATCTGCAAAACGGGTTGCAGGGGGAGCAGGTGAAGCTGAAGAAGTACTTCTATGTGCTGCGTCCGCTGCTGGCATGCAGGTGGATACTGGAGCACAAGACTCCGCCGCCAATGCAGTTTTCGTCGCTTACGTCCGCCTGTTTTCCGAGGGGATACCTGCCTTTGTCAGAGTATCTGCTGCGGAAGAAGATGCAGGCAGATGAGCTGGAAACAGTGCCTCGCATCGAGGCGCTGCACAGTTTCATTGACGTGGAATTGCCATTACTGGAAAAGGCTGCGGATGCCATTGCGCCGGATGAAGGCATCGGCTGGGAGCCGCTGAATCAGGTGTTCCTGACACTGCTGGCACCGGATTCGGAGCATGATCTGACGGAGCTTTGTTTATGAAAAAGAGGCGGGCACTCCGGAATGGGAGTACCCGCCTTTCTGTAACATATCACTTGTCAGAATCTTTCGTTGCAAACAGATACCAGCCATGCAGGCCGCCGCTTATATCACACTCTACCACGGCTGTACCCGGTTGGCTGAGCTTGATATAGCGGATTGCCCCACGGAAATTCGTTCCGCCGTCCTGCTCCGGGAGATGGTTCTGTACATCGCTTTCCTCAAAGAAGGCGGGCTGTGCATCCTTTTCATCGAACGGCCCCAATGCTTCATATCTGGCGCTGTCCTCGGTGTATTCCTCGTACAGGCATTCGTAGATCTGTCCGTCAATACAGATGGCAGCATTGATATCGGCGTTCATGCGCATGGACTGCTCACCGGCGATATAATTCCGGATGCCGATGTCCGCATTCCCTGCACCGACATACGCTGCATATTGCAGGATATTTGCTGCATCAGACGCATTGAGCGTGGCATCACCGTTGACATCGAGAGCAGGCTCCAGTTCATCCGGCTCCTGTCCGGCGCCGATTCTGGCAGCGGCGATGAGGACTCTGGCAGCGGTGCTGGCATTGAAGGCGGTCTCAGCAGGCGCAGTCGGCACGCCGTATTCGATTCGCTCGGCGTCATAATCATCCCGTGTATCCACAAAGCGCCTGATCTGGTCGGCAGTGTCGAAGCTCTCGCAGATCACGGCGAGATTGCCGTCCGGCTTCACATAGGTATAGCCGGTGATGTTCTGCCCTGTCATGTAGCGGTTGATGGCGTTCTGCATGACGGAGACGGCGGCGTTGTAGGCCTTTGTCCCGACGGAATGGATGAGCGTCGAGACGATGCCGGCGCTGTCCAGAAACGTCCGGACGGCCTCCTCGTCCTTGCTGTTCTCACAGAGTACCACGAGCGAGGAGAACGCTATTGAGGAGGTCTTTCTCTCGGTGTAGAGACCGACCTCGCCGGGGATGCCGTTTTCCTGCATAAACTGCTCGATCATGCTTTTGAACCCAGCAAGATCATGGTCAAGCGGTCTGTTTGTCTCATACCAGCTATCCAGAGCATCCTGGTCGAAAACCTTGTACATGGGTGCATTGTCCTCGCCTGCCGGATAGGCCTTTGTGCCGACCTCCCGGATGAGCGCCGGATCAATGCCGCTGCTCTCCACAAATGCCCGCACAGCATCCTCATCCGTGCTGTTTTCGCAGAGCACCATCAGCGTGGAAACGCCGTCCTGCACATAGACAACAACCTCACCAGGGATGGCATTTTCCTTGAAATACCGGTCAATGATGTTTTTGGCAGAGGCAAGCGGTTCAGGCAGCGGAGCATTCGTTTCATAGCCTTCATGCCAGGTGTTGCCCGTTTCCGGGTCATAGACCTGGTCGTAGACGGTGTAGGCGGATACGGTCAGTGTTCCGCACAGTCCGACGGTGCATACGGCAGCAGTCAATGCTGCAAGGATTCTCTTGTTTTTCATAGTGATTCCTCCTTTATGGTGTTATAGCATGTCAATGGTATAGAAATAATAACCGCCGTTTTCCTCAAACTGCACGGCAATGGCCTCCTCCGGCGGATAGCCCTCGATGCGGAAGGCCTTGCCGGTGAACTCCTGCGTATCGCCAAACAGCTTCACCTCGCCCAGCTCCTCTCGGATGAACTCCGGCTCCACGGGCTTTTCCGCCGTCTGGTAGATCACCGGTGGTTCACCGAGCTCTGCACGGCGGAACATCCGCTCATTGGAAAATGCGTTGGCTTCGGTATCCGGCGGACAATCCTGCTCGTTATGCGGCCCGGCGCTCGCTTCCTGGACATCGCTGCCCTGTGCCGTGGTCGGCGCCTGCTGAATGGGTTCCGTCGGGAGCGTTTCAGGCTGTGCGGGGGCTGCGGTCGGCTCCGGCTGGTGACCGGATACCTCCTGCGGTGCGTCAGGCGGTTCGGTGGGATCCTGCTGCAAAGCGGACAATGCGTCTGTGGCTTCTGTTGCAGCATGGGTTTCCGGTTCGGTTTCCACGGCGGATGCCTCAGCCTGCGATGCGGCAGCCTGTGAGGCGGATTCCGTCTGTACAGCGGCTTCCGTCATCCGCATGGCCGTGTCGTGTTCGGTCGGCGCTGCCTCCGTGGTGCGTATCGTATTCGGCAGCGGTTCCCGTGCGGGCTGCACATACCGGATGCCGATGAACACCAGAGCGAGCATGCACACCGCAGAGCCTGCGGCGGCAATTCGTCCGGCGATGCGTTTTCTTCTGCGCTGCTGCTCCAGACAGGCATCACGGATCCGGAAAACAGCGTCCGCCATTTCCTTAGAATTCTTCATAATCAAAGCCTGCCCTTTCCAGTATGGTCTTCAGCGATTGTTTTGCCCGGTAGAGAAGATCTCCGACCTGCCTTTTGCTTTTGTGCATGACAGCGGCAATCTCTGCTGTGTCGAGCTCCTCGAAATACATCAGGTAGAGCACCTGGAAGTAGTCCGCATGGAGCCGCTGCATAGCTCTGTGCAGCTCGATCTTCTGCTCTGTCCGGAGATGCTCCCGTTCAACATCTGTGCCGTCAGACAGCGTGATGCAGGTGTCGATGGGCTGGTCGGCAATCCTTGCACGATGCCGCCTGCGATAGTTGTAGGCAGCGTTCCGCGCGATTATGAAAAGCCATGTCCGGAAGCTTGATTTTTCGCTGAATTTTGGTTTCTTTACGGCAATCCTGACAAAGGTGTCCTGTACGATTTCCTCTGTCTCGGAAGGGTCATGCACAATGCCGTTGATGTACAGTGTCAGGGCATTGTAATGGCTGTCCATGATCTCCCGGAGTCCGTTGTCATCGCCATGCAGGAAACGGCGGTAGCGATCCGCATCGTTTTCCATGTGTCATCCTCCTGTGGTCTGCAAATTTGCTTTCACTTATTAGACACTGATACGTTCTGTTTTTCGCAGGTGATTTGAAAAGGCAGAAACGTTGCACAAGTGTCTGTCCTGTATGGTTCTATTATACCTGCTCCTGCATAGAAAATCAATGATGCAAAGTAAGATGCTCCGGGATACCACCGGACACCTTTCAAGGCTGTGTGCAGACAGAAGATGAGAACGATGTTGTATTTTTTTTACAGATAGTAGAAGTTAATCGTTAAAGTGTTGAATTGTATAAAAAAATAACTACTATATGCAATATTTTTCAGCATGTTCACGAATTGTTCATTGACATGTGGATGAGAAATGTGCTATAATAATATTGGAGATAGACTACCTATCAAAGCATAGCGGATAGGAGTCTGATATGAGTCTTGTTGATTGGGGGCGCTTGGTGATGAAAAAAACAGGGATGGGACGCTGGTTCTCATTGCTGATGACCAGCGTGATAGCGATAGGCAGCATGCCGGCAGTTCCGGCGGCTTCCGCCAACAGTACGGCATTGAATATCGCAAAGGTGCAGCTTGAACCGTCCGAGATCAATGCGGAGCGTACCGTAACGGTGGACGTGCAGATTGAAGGAAATGAGGAAGGATTTCTGGCGGCGGAATTCGGCATAGTGTATGACAGCCGGCTGACGCTGGATTCTGTGGTGCAGGGGACTGCGCTGGCGAATCTGTTTGCCTATGCGGATAATCCGGACAGTGATTACATCTGGTTCAGCGGTGCGGCAGGCTCCAAAAGTGCCTCTGCGACCAAGGGACGTCAGCCGATGATGTCGCTCGTGTTTACCCTGCCGGAGGATTATGCAGCGGGTGATTCCTATTATATTGGTTACACCTGGGATGGTCTGGACGGGAAGCAAGCCTACTGGTATTCGGACAAGCGTGTCAATGATATCGACAGCGTGAGCGGGCATTCGATTACAGGCTCGATTTCCATTCCTGACCCGGATGCGCCGCAGATAAGTGCGTCTTCGCTGCGGATGAACCAGGGAGAAACAGCACAGCTTGAACTGACCAATTTCACCGGAACGCCGCTCTGGTATTCTGACCGGGGCAGCATTGCGGATGTGGACAATGAAGGATGCGTGTCGGCCTACAGTCCGGGCACAGCAACGGTTTATTGCATCGCCGGGACAGTCATGCTGACCTGTGATGTGACGGTGACGAAGGAATACTATTACTCGGTCATCGGTGATTCTTCCATCATGCTCACGGATCCCGAAAATGAGGTGTATCTCGAATATCCTTCTCCCCAGGGGACAGTTGTCTGGATGAGCACACAGTCCGGCATTGTGAAGGTGGTTAACGGCAAGCTGACCGGCATCAAGAATGGTGTTGCCCAGATTGTTGCAACCTGCAACAACGTCACCTATGTACGGCAGGTGATCGTGAATTTCCCGGATCCCGAACCGACAGAAGACGAGACACTGCCGTTCACAACGGAACCCATAGCGGAGACAGTTGTTCCGCCTGTGACGGATCATGTGGAGCCGACCGTAGCTTCCGTAACTGACAAGACGGAGTACAGCTCCGGCGATCTGAATGGTGACAACAAGGTCGGCATCCTCGATGTCATCATCCTCAACCAGAATCTCATGATTGGTTCGCCGCTGGATGAGGGGGCAAAGGATGCTGCCGATGTCCTTGAGGACGGCGTCATCAACGAAGCGGACAGCCTCACCATCCTGAAATATGTGGTCGAGCTGATTCCCTCCCTGCCGGTCAAACCGTCAGCATAGCCGGTGTTGCCTTAGATATGTTACGCCATGGCGTTTCTGACAAGCGGTCAGGAATGTCATGGCGTTTTTTGTTGACACAGCGGATGATGTGTGCTATAATGGACACAAACTGTAATCGGAATCCAGGAAGGCATGCAGTGAAAAAAGCGTTGAAAACCTTACTGAAGATACTCGGATGGACTGGTATGATTTCTTCTTTTCTGCCGAAAACAATGCACTTGACATCACGGATCCGGCGGATCACAAAGCTGAACGAGGGCACAAAACAGGTGCTTCTCGAATGGACAGAAAACGATCCGGAGCTTTGTGACATCCTGACCTGTGACTACGAAAACAACAGCTATTCCGACATGATTTATTCATATTCTGTTAAAAGAAAATTTGTTGAATTATACTGAATTGCAGCGCAGAATATGTTATAATAAAATTGTATCAGTTTATTTGCGTATCTGTAGGACAATGCCGGCGGCAGCCGGATTGCCCGGTGCCGGAAAGGAGGTGCGGTATGCAGGAAACTGACGGGAGAATGATTGACGTTGTAGAGGCATTTTCCTGCCCGCATCAGACGGAAGGATACATGAAGTCATACCGGGAGTGGCGCAGACGGAAGCACAACCGCTATGCCTTCTGCTTTACCAAGAATCCGAAGGAAGCAGCATTTTCGGAGAACCAGTCGGTCGTCAACGGCACGCCGCTTCATGCCGAGCAGAACACTTTGCAGCGGATCGGTCTGCTGTATGGGTACCTGCTGGTCGGTTCTCTGGTGATTGAAAACCTGGTGGATAAGCTGCTGGTCTGGCTGATGGGGGCTTTCGGGCTGCACATCGAGCTGATGATCTGGGGTGACAGCCGTCTGTACGGTGATGAGCACCTGGTGTTCTGGACAGCGTTCATGATTCACTTACTGAAATATCTGGTGCCGGCGATTGCTGCGCTGATTATCCTGCGAATGCCGGCGCAGGTGAGCTTCCCGCTGCATATCACCGGGCCGCTCTACCTGCTGACAGGCATGCTGCTGGTGATGCTGATGAGTGTGGGAATGGGTATGTTCCTTGTGTCACGTTCAGCCGAGATGGAGAAATACCGTCTGATTGACAGCGCTGTTTCGGCATCTGACCGGAATACGATGCTGTATGTCCTGCTCACGGTGCTGATCCTGCCGGTGGCGTTTGAGCTGCTGCTGCATGGGTGCATGTTCCAGCTTTTGCGGCAGTTCGGTGATCTGTTTGCGATTCTTGCAACGACCATCCTCGGCGCACTTCTCACGCACAATCTCCAGGATGCGCTGCGTATCGGCCTGCTGACACTGACCATTTCGTATTTCATGATTCAGTCCGGCAGCTTCCTGACGGCGATTGTGCTGCATGTGGTGCATGAGATCTACATGTTTGCGCTGTATTCCATCGAAACATTCGGCGTCATCTATTCCTGGACGTGGTGGGCTATGATTCTGCTGCCGGTTGTTCTGGGTCTGGCGGCGGGGGTGTATCTTCTGGTGCGGCGGTTCCGGCGAAGGACAGAGAAAGTCTTTTCACCAACTTATCTGGGGCTTTATGACCAGTGCTCGGCGTTCTTTATTTCTGTACCGATGATGATGATGGCGGTTGTCAGCGTGCTGCTGATGATCGTGACGGCATTTCTGGTGTGAAGGATGGAGCACGAGCAGTACATGCGCCGTGCGCTGGAACTTGCACGGCAGGCGGCAGCGATGGGTGAGGTTCCGGTCGGGGCTGTGATCGTACAGCGGACAAGCGGCGAGATCGTCGGGGAAGGCTATAACCGGCGTGAGACAGACCGGCATGCGCTGGCGCATGCGGAGTTGATGGCGATTGATGCGGCATGCAGGCGGCTTGGCGGATGGAGACTGCCGGATTGTGCACTCTATGTCACGCTGGAACCCTGTCCGATGTGCAGCGGTGCCATCATACAGGCGAGGATTGACGAGGTCTACTACGGTGCATCCGATCCGAAAAGCGGTGCCGTGCATTCTGTGGAGCAGATGTTTGCACTGCCGTATAATTATCGGCCTGTGGCAGAGAAAGGCCTCCTGCGGGATGAATGCAGCGCCCTGCTTTCGGATTTTTTTCGTGACCTTCGGCTTCGCAGAAGAAAAAAAGCACCCTTCGGAGAGAAAAAATAAGCCGGCGGCTTGCAAAATGCTGCCGGTTGTGTTATAATAGTAAAAATGAAACAGGAAAGGAGCTTCTGCGGTCAATCCGCAGAGTGAATATCGTATGAATCATAAGAGACTTATTTGCGCTGTTCTCAGCGTAGCTATGCTGCTGTCCGCCGGATGCAGCAAGGGAAACGAAAAGACAAACGACTCCGAAGCCGAGTCTTATGACGTTGTCAGCGCAGAGATCGGTGAAACCGCAAGCTACGGCGGCATGACATTCACGGTCGATTTTGCGGAGGATCCGGGCATTAAGCTTGAAAGCGGCATGAATGCGATGTTCTTCCATGTGACCATCGTAAACGACACGGATGAGACAGTGACAGCCAGCTATCTGAACAACTTCTGCATGACAGTCAACGGTACCTTCTATGAGGCTTATCAGTGCTGCACGATTCCGGCGATGAGGGCGCTTTACGATTATTACGACGTTCAGGCGATCAATACCGAGGTCGAGCCTCATGCTTCCTGCGAGGGGTATGTGGCGTGCGAGGTGCCGCCCCGCTATGACCTGATCGAGCTGTATTACATCCCCAAGACAACGGACAGAGCGTCCCGCATTTCCGTGACGCTGACAGAAGACAATATCCGCAAGACGGCGAAGTGAGGCGATAGTGATGCCAGGTCCGCATAAAAGACGGACAGATGTACCGGAGTATGACGGCAGCTATGACCCGACAGATCTGGGTGCCGGAAAAACACCGGGCGCCAAGAAGCCTGTTGCGCAGCGGCGGGAAGTAGCATCAACGGTGCGCCGGCCTGCACAGCCGGTGCAGCAGGAAGCACCACAGCCGGAAGGGACTTCTGCCGGGACATATCTGGTGCTGATGAAAATCAGTGCAGCGGTTCTGGCCGTCTGTGTGGCAGGACTTGGGGCGTTGCAGTTGTACAGTCTGTTAAAGCAGCCCGGCAGCGGTTCAGTTGCCACGATGGAGACGCTGCGGGAAACGATACCTGCCACAGTACCGGTGACGGATGCACCGACTGCCCCTCCGCCGACCGATCCTCCTGAGACCGAGCCGCCTGTGACAGAACCCCCGGAGACAGAGCCTCCCGAAACAGAGACAGAGCGTCCGAGGACATGGGATGTCCTGTATGAGGAGCTGCTCAACGGCGACACCATGGCATGGGGCGCACGTTTTGATGTGGTGGATGTGGACGGAAACGGCATCCCGGAGCTCTTTGTTTCAGAGGGTGATTTTACGGATGCGCCGCTGAAGATCTACACGGTGCAGGACGAAACTGCCATTCTGGTCGGAGAAATCCATGCGAATGACGGCGAGGTCACGGTTGTTCCGGAACAGCACCAGATCTACTGGTCATCCGGCGCATGGCCCCGTGAATTTCATGTGTATCTTCTGAATGAAGCGGCGTTTACAGAGCGGGAGCTGCTGGTCTATCAGCTCGGACTGGAGCAGAGCTTCTCGGTCAATGGTGCTTCTGTGTCGATTTATGAGTTCAGCCGCACGGTGATGGGCTACCTCAGCCAGCATTCCATACAGCATGTCGGAAGGAAGTTTTCGACCGATGAGGCCGAAAAGCTGCCCCAGAAGGCTGCTTCGCATTCGGTTTCCGAGCCGTTTTATGAAGATCCGTGGTGGGAGGACTACCAGACCGAACCGCCGACGGAACTGCCGAGGGCAACAAGGCCGCATGATGATGATTCTAAACCGCACTCGTTCTTTGACGATTTCTTCCCGTCGGTTCAGCCATATCTGGGATAAAAACAAACCCCCGCATTCCGAAGAATGCGGGGGTGTTTTTTCTGGCTTACTGAGCCTGCGGAGCCTCTACCGGGCACACGCCTGCGCATGCACCGCAATCGAGACATGCATCAGCGTCGATAACGTATTTGTCATCGCCCTGGCTGATTGCGTTAGCCGGACATTCTGCTGCACATGCACCGCAGCTTACACATGCGTCTGTGATCTGATATGCCATAAAACAAGCACCTCCATATTTTCATTGCAGGATCTTAACTCCTGTTATATCCATTTTACCATAGAATCAGAAAAAATCAAGTGGTTTTTCGTAAAATTAACGAAATTGTAGTGATTGGTGAGCGATTGCTAACTGACGCAATTCTGTGTCCCGATGTTTAGAGGTTTTATAGACCGTGAAATGATGCTGGTTTAATTAACATAATTAACATATTATATACGGTGTTGCATTTTTACTATCATGTGCAGATATGATGAACTAACGGATTGTTTTTTGTACAAAATATGTGAAAATATCTTGACAAAGTGAGGGATTTGCTGGTATAATAATAATTGTATTGATATGTGCTTCTGGAAATCCGGGACACCAGAGACGGGTTCCCGTTACCGAAGCCGGTGGATTGCCGGCGGGAAGAAAGGCGGAGATGATCCTGAAAACGAGATCTATGTTCATAC
>JAFXOO010000470.1 GCA_017528675.1 Oscillospiraceae bacterium
CATCCGCAGCAGTGGTACGCACATAGCGCTTGGCAGTGAATGCGGAGAAATCCTCGATGAAGTCGGTGGAGTTCACATTCTCCCAGGTCTGGGAGGGGATTGTGTGGTCAAGCTGTACTTCCTCGATCATGTCACCAAGCACAGCGCTTGCGGTCGGGAATTTGCCGGCGCCTCTGCCATAGAACATGGCCTTGCTGATGCCGTCACCCCGTACCATCACGGCGTTGTACACGCCGTTCACCTGGGAGAGCAGGTTATCCTCCTCGACGGCCATCGGCATGACAGTCGGCAGGATCTTGCCGTTTTCAAGGCGCTGAACACGGGCAATCAGCTTGATGCTGTAGCCGAGCTTTCCGCAGAGCTCCACGTCCTCCAGTGCCACTTCACGGATGCCCTTGGTGTGGACGCTTTCGGGATAGACATGCTTGCCGAATGCAAGCGAGGAAAGAATGCAGATCTTGCGGCAGGCATCGTGACCATCGACATCGGCAGTCGGATCCTTCTCGGCATAGCCCTTTTCCTGTGCAAGGGCAAGCGCTGTTGCGAAGTCCATATTTTCCTTGATCATCTTGTTGAGGATGAAGTTGGTGGTACCATTCAGGATACCTGCGATGGCGGAGAAGTCATTGGCCGCAAGGCATTTGTGCAGCGGGCGGATGATCGGAATGGCACCGCCGACGCTTGCTTCAAAGAAGAAGTTGACATTGTGCTCCTTGGCAGTCTGCAAGAGAATGTCGCCCTTAGCGGCAACCAGCTCCTTGTTGGAGGTTGCCACGCTCTTTCCGGCTTCAAGACACTGCTTCACAAAAGTGAAAGCCGGCTCAATGCCGCCCATACACTCTGCCACGACCGTGACAGCCGGGTCTGCAAGGATAGGATCAATCTTCTTGACCAGCAGGTTGGCATAGGGCCTGTCCGGGAAATCCCGCAGATCGAGGATGTAGCCTATCTCCAGTTCCTTACCGGAGCGCTTTTCGATCAGCAACTTGTTCTTCTCAAACAGCTCTACGACGCCGGATCCTACCACGCCGCAGCCGAGTACTGCAAATTTTTCCATTGGTTTACTCCTTATCACACATTTTGTCTTGGGACATTATTCTCCTGACAGGATCTTGATGCTGACGACACCTTCCACTTTCTGGAGCCGTTCCTCAAGCGCATGCGGGGTCTGCACCTCGCCGCCAAGGCGGATCGAGAATGTCACACCTGCGACCCCGTCGATCGGGATGTTCTGGTTGACAGTCAGGATATTGGCATCAAGTGCATACAGCGCCGAAAGTACGTTTGAGAGCACACCGGCTTCATCACGGAGTGTCAGATGCAGGTTGATAATGCGCTGCGTCAGCTTATCCTCGTAGGAAAAGACACAGTCCTTATACTTGTAGTAGGCGCTTCGGGAGATGCCCACCCGTTTGCACGCAGCAGCAGAGCTTTTTTCCTCCCGGAAGGCAAGCAGTTTCTTGACCTCCAGCACCTTTCCGATCACATCCGGCAGCACAGAAGCATCCACCACGATGAGCTGTGACCGATGTTCCATCGAATCCCCCCGTTCATGAATCGTCCTCGTACAACATACAATTGTACTTGCATATTATACTATACCATATTTTAAGGGGGATGTCAAGCGTTTTTGCAAAAAAGTCGGTAAAATACGGGCGAGTCACGAATTCTGCGAAAACCCCTGTCCTTCTCGGAAGGGCAGGGGAAAACAATCATGACAGATAATCATGCAGCAGCAGTGCAGTCATCCCGTGGTAACTCTGTTTTCCTTCCGGGACGCCGTTGACCTTGAGCGAGGTGTCCATTACAGCATCCGTCGTATCCGAGACGATCTGTGTCGGGATAACCTCCTCGCCGGCATGCTCCTCCCAGAATTCCGGCGGAACATAGGCATAAAGGTCACGCCTTGCCATTGGGTTCAGGCTGTTGATTATCTCCTCATACTGTGCCTGTGCGGCAGGATCCTCCGAAAAATCGAGATCCAGCCATTCCAGTGCGGAAAGGTATCCGGAATACCGGAAGTCATGGCTTGCACTGCTTGTGCATGCCAGAAATGCATAATACCCAGCCTCGTCCTCAAAGATATTGCCTTTGAGATGTGTGTACTCATGACAGATTGTCACCGGCAGATTGACCGGGTAGACCGCAGGGTTATAATTTGCTTCCAGTGTGTGTGGAAAATAGATGCCGAGCAGGTATTGCTGCGAGAAAAAGTAGCTGTGATGGATGGGCTTTGCATTGGGATACCAGCCACGGAACTGCGGATAGCGAACTGCAAGCCGCTGCATGCAGTGCTTTGCCTCCGGCATCAGCTCATCTGTCATCACAAAATACCCGTCCTCGTCACGGCTGACAAGCAGTGCCTCCTCGTTGGCATGTTCCACAAGCTCCTGTACAACACCGAGCACTTCAGCGTCGTCGTAGGACACATCCCCGATGGTTTTCGACAGGGAAGTACCCTGATAGAGGACGGTGAAATGCAGGGTGACGACAACGCTCAGCCAGGTAAACATCCAGCCGTAGACATGCCCGTAGATGCCTGCTGCATTAGGGTGGTGTTCCTTTTTGACGACCAGCAGCAGCAGCAGATACCCCGGCACCATGAGCAGCAGCAGCACAATGCCTGCCACAATGAGCCATTCTCCTACCGAAAAGGGGAGAATTCCCGTGATCCGGCTCCAGAAGCCGGAGATCAGCGGAAAAATGTGTATGATGTAGAAATCCGCCGCAGGCTTGCAAAGTCTTGCGATCAGGTTGATGACAAGCATCAGACCGATGATACAGAGCATCACGACGGTTGTTTTCTTTGGTTTCATCCTTCTGTTTCCGTCCTCTCATAGGGCCTGTAGCAGATATTGACATCAACATCGCCGGTAATGCCCGGGACATGTCCATCCGAGCAATACTGCCAGATGCGGTAGTCATAATAATAGGTAGCGGAGCTGTTGTGATCTGCCAGCCATAGATCATAGTCCGTGAGCTTCGTCAGATCCAGCATGGACAGCGCTGTGCCGCAGTTCTGATAGATAATCGGTGTATAGCCGGCTTTCTGAATGGTATCGCAGAAGACCTTTGTGCAGCTCGTAAGCATTTCCCTGGAGATATCGTTTGTGCGTGCATTGGTATTGTCCACGAACTCCCAGTCAAAGGCAATCGGGTAGGTGAGGTCGTAGCCTTCCACGAGGCCGAGCACGAACTCCGCCTCGGTTCTCGCTTCACTGGGGTTGATTGCCTGGGAGTAGAAATACACGCCAACATCCATCCCGGCAGCAAGAGCGCCCTCCATATTCTGACGGAAATAAGTGTCCTCCACAACTCTGCCGGAGCCGTAGGTGCGGCATCCGCAGCGGATAAAGGCAAAGACGATGCCCGATGCCTTCACCTGTTCCCAGTCAATCTCCTCCTGGCAGAAGGATACATCAATGCCGACAGCCGAGGTAATCTGACCGTCCTCGACATAGTATTTCCGCCCGTTCCGGTTTACAATTTTGGACGGGTCATAGCTGCAATGTGCAACCCCCTCCAGATCTGGCACCCAGATATCCCCCTCGAAAGGGTCATGGAACAGGAAGCTTGGGCCGGTGGGTTCTTCTGTTTCAATAGTCTGATGAGAATTACGTTCACGGATGTCCGCCCTGAGCTGGAGCAGCAGCATTGCAGTGCCAAGTCCTGTCACAATACAGAGTAAGATAATCGCAAATACAAGCAGCACCACCTTCAGCACGGTGCCGGATTTGTTTTTCAACGGATAGCCCTCCTTTGTTCCTGTCTCTGTCGTTTTGTAAGGGAAGCACTGACTGATTCGTAAATCAGCACTGAGGCGTGGAGCGAAGCAGCCAGGCAACGCCAATACCTCCCCTTTACGATCCCCGGAGCACTGCATCAGCTATTTCATCAGTGCTTTCTGAGATACTATTATTATAGCATATCCTGCGGTTTTTGTAAAGCATCCGGAGCAAGAAAAATCCCCCTTCCATACAGAAGGGGGAAAAGATCAGATCTGTGAACCGGTATGCTCGCCCATATCGCCCTTTGCAGTACGGACGATCTGTACATTGTTGTAGATCTCCATGCCGGTACCGGCGGGGATGAGCTTGCCGATGATGACGTTTTCCTTCAGACCTTCGAGGTGATCGACCTTGCCACGGATTGCGGCATCGGTGAGCGCCTTGGTGGTTTCCTGGAAGGATGCAGCGGACATAAACGAATCGGAGCTCGAAGCCGCCTTGGTAATACCCTGGAGGACAGGCTCGGTTGTGATGAGCTGCAAATCGGTCTGACCGTTGTCGATGAGTGCCTGAATGCGTTCGTTGACCTCGTTGATGCGCTTGCGCTCCACGAGTGTGCCGGGGAGGAAGTACTCCACATCCGGCAGTTCGTGGCTGGAACCTGCATCGTCAATACGAACCTTGCGGAGCATCTGGCGGACAATGACCTCGATATGCTTATCGTTGATATCAACACCCTGTGTACGGTAAACCTTCTGTACCTCGATGATGATATAGTCCTGAACCGCAGAAACATCGAGTACTTCGAGAATCCGGGCCGGGTAAACATTGCCCTCTGTCAGATGGTCGCCCTTCTTGACCTTGGCGCCCTCGGTGATGTGAGAGCAGTACTTGTAGTTATACGGAACGCTGAGCTCCTCGGATTCGCCAGTCTCATCATTGCGGATGATGAGCGTGCGCAGCGTCTTTTCTTCCTTGAGGTGAACTGTGCCGTCGATGCTGGCAATCATTGCGGCATTCTTGGGCTTTCTTGCCTCAAAGAGCTCCTCAACACGGGGAAGACCCTGGGTGATATCACCCTCACCGCCGGATGCGATACCGCCGGTATGGAAGGTTCTCATGGTAAGCTGTGTACCAGGCTCACCGATGGACTGTGCAGCGATAATACCCACAGCTTCACCGACAGAGACAAGGTTGTTGTTGGCCATGTTTGCACCATAGCATTTAGCGCATACACCGATCTTGGCACGGCACTTGAGCACGGAGCGGATCTTGATGCGGGGAATATCCATATCCACAATGCGCTGTGCATCCTTCTCGGTCAGCAGCTTATCCTTGCTGATGACGAGCTCGCCGGTTTCGGGATCACGGAGATCCTGACAGAGGAAGCGGCCGATCAAACGGTCAGCATACGGCTCGATGAGCTCCTTGTTGATCTCACGGATGTGAAGCTGGGTCACACCGGTGGCAATGATTGCCTGGGCGTCTGCCTTGGAAATCTGCTTATCCTTGCGCATGATGAGCGCTCCGGTGTTCGGGTCGTGGAAGTCCTCTGTGAGGTAGTAGTCCTCAAGCAGGGATACCGGAACCTCACCGGATTCATCCGGAACAAGCTCGACATCCCGCTCACTCTGGCGGTTGATCATGCTGATCTCGTAAACGTCGATACCGTCCTCAGTGCCGCAGTCCTGCTCACGGATGATGACATCCTGCGATACATCGACCAGACGTCTGGTCAGGTAACCGGAGTCGGCGGTACGCAGTGCCGTATCGGCCAGACCCTTACGGGCACCACGGGAGGAGATGAAGTACTCCATGATGTTCAGGCCTTCACGATAGTTGGAACGAATCGGGATTTCAATGACGGAACCCGAAGTATTGGAAATCAGACCACGCATACCTGCGAGCTGACGAAGCTGTGCGATAGAACCACGGGCACCGGAGTCCGCCATCATCTGGATGGGGTTGTACGGATCCATGTTTGCCTTCAGGGCATCCGTTACACGGTCAGTTGCGTCATTCCATGTGGTAACGACGAGCTTGGACTTCTCTGCCTCAGAGATATAGCCCATTGCGTAGTACTCATTGATCTGGTCGATCTTCTCATCAGCCTCACGCAGGATATCCTTTTTCTGCGGCGGGATGGTTGCATCGCAGACCGCAGTGGTGATGCCGGAACGTGTGGAGAACTTGAAGCCGAGTGCCTTGATCTTGTCGAGCACCTCGGACGTGGTGGTCGTGCCGTGGATACGGATGCAGCGGTCGATGATGTCGCCGAGCTCCTTCTTCTTGACGAGGAACGAGATCTCAAGGTCAAACTGACGGTCAGAGTTCGTTCTGTCAACATAGCCCAGATTCTGGGGGATATTCTCGTTGAAGATCAGGCGGCCGATGGTGCAGTCAATAATCTTGGAGAGCTTCTTCTCGGCAACATCCTTGGTGATGCGTACCCGGATCGGTGCATGGAGCGTCACATCTCCCTCATAATATGCCATCATGGCCTCGTCTACATCACGGAACACCTTGCCAGCGCCCTTGTCTTCGGGCTTGAGCATGGTCAGATAATAGGAGCCGAGGATCATATCCTGCGACGGAACCGCTACCGGGTGACCGTCGGAGAGCTTCAGCAGGTTATTGGCTGCGAGCATGAGGAAACGAGCCTCTGCCTGTGCCTCGGC
>JAFXOO010000471.1 GCA_017528675.1 Oscillospiraceae bacterium
GCTGCTCGATTCTGTCAGTCTGACCCATCTTTTTGTCGGGCAGGAGGAATATCTGACGGATGTGGCGCTGATGGAGCGCCTTGCAAAGCAGATCAGGGTGGTTGTCATTGCCGAAAGCGGCTTCACACTGCCGGAGGGCTCTGCGGCAAGAATTCTGACAAAGCCCTTCTACTGCTTCCCGGTGGCAGCAGTGCTCAATGAGGGCACGGAGCTGGAGCAGGAAACCAACGGCAGGCTGCACTGCATCGGTGTGAAGGCGCTTGTGGTCGATGACGAGCCCATGAACCTCACCGTGGCAAGGAGTATCCTTGGAAAATACGGCATTGAGGTCAGCACGGCGGATTCCGGCCAGCGGGCGCTGGAGATGTGCAGCGAGACAGCGTATGACATCGTGTTCATGGATCACATGATGCCCGGAATGGACGGTGTGGAGACCATGAAACGCATCCGCTCTGCCACGAACCGCCTGCACGGGGACATGCCCATTGTGGCACTGACTGCGAACGCCGTCAGCACAGCACGGGAAATGTTCATCCGGGAGGGATTTGACGGCTTTGTGAGCAAACCGATTGATCTGGTGGATCTGGAACGGGTGCTGCGCAAGGTACTGCCGGTCTCGAAGATTACCTATCTGGAGGAGGATACAGTGCCCCCCGCTCCAGACCAGACGCCGCAGGCTACAGCAGCGGCTGCTCCGGCTGCCCATCCGTCGCCGTATGAGATTCTGACGGACTGCGGTGTGGATACCGAGACAGGGTTGCAGTACAGCATGCAGGATGAGGAATTCTACCGGACGCTGCTGTTGCAGTTTGCATCCGAGGCGAAGGAAAAACGGGCAGGAATGGAGCGCTATTATGCGGACAAGGCCTTCGGTGACTACGAAATTCTTGTCCATGCGCTCAAGAGTACTGCAAAGATGATCGGATGCGAGGGGCTTTCAGAGGGTGCCAAGGCACTTGAATTTGCCGCAAAGGCGCAGGATGCTGCCTACATCGAGGCGCATCACGCTGAGGTGATGGAGCAGTACGACCGCCTCACGGAGGGCATCCGCAAAGCGTTCGGCATCCAGCCGGATGAAACGCCGGACGAGGATGAGGCGCTTGAATTTGCCCCGGAGGATGAGGCGCTTGAATTTGCCCCGGAGGATGAGGTGCTTGAATTTGCCCCGGAGGATGAGGCACTTGAATTTGCCCCGGAGGATGAGGTGCTTGAATTTGCCCCGGAGGACGAGGCATAGGCTGCATGATCGGAGAAAAAAGATGAATCTATTCAAAAAATGGAATTCGATGCTGACTGATCCCGCAATAGATTTCCGTGAACGGACGTTTATGTTGCTGACAGTGATTTCTAATTTAGGCATTCTGCTGATTCTGATTGCGGATATCTGGCTGAGGGAGAATATCATCGAAATTGCAGCGCTGGGCATGACAGTTGTGTGTTCGCCGGTGGCGGCTTATCTCTGCCTGAAATATCACAAGGTACAGCTCGGCAGCGTGATTTTTTCCCTGTCGGCGGCACTGGTGCTGCTGCCGGTGACATTCTGCTTCGGCGGGGGGCTGTACGGCGGTTCCGTGGCGTGGTTTTCGTTTGTGTTCCTGTACATCGGCATGATGCTGCGGGGCGGCTGGCGGAGGTTTCTGTTTCTGGTGCTGATGGCAGTGGCGGGGGCGGAATACTACATCGGCTACTGCCACAGCGAGCTGGTGATACGGCACACGGTCAGCCGGTTTTATTTGCATTCCTTTGTATCGACACTGCTGGTGGGAATGGTCATTTTCTGCATGGTACTGTTCCAGAGCAGGCTCTATCTGATGGAAAACAAGCGTGCCCGTGAGGAGGCCGATAAGGTCGAGGATCTGCGGCAGGCACAGAACCGCTTCTTTTCGAGCATGAGCCATGAAATCCGCA
>JAFXOO010000472.1 GCA_017528675.1 Oscillospiraceae bacterium
ACGCTCACCGACAAGGGCAGGGCGCTACAGGAGCAGGCCCGGAGCATCCCTCTGCAAGTCGGAAGCTGTGTCAGAATGGCACCCGAAAAAGCAAAGCAGCTCTATGCTCTGCTTTATGAATTGCTGGACAACCAGTCCGCTGAATCGAAAGGAGAAACCAACCATGAGCACTGTTTATGATTTCACTGTGAAGGACCGCAAGGGGAACGCTGTCAGCCTGAGTGCATATCAGGGCAAGGTACTGCTCATTGTCAACACCGCCACCGGCTGCGGATTCACACCGCATTATGAGCCGCTGGAGGCAATGTACCGTGATCTCCGGGAAAAGGGCTTTGAAATTCTCGATTTCCCGTGTAACCAGTTTGCCAACCAGGCGCCTGGGGATAATGAGGAAATCCATCAGTTCTGCACCATGAAGTTCGGCACGGACTTCCCGCAGTTCTCCAAAATTGACGTCAATGGTGAAACTGCCGACCCGCTGTTTGCGTTCCTTGCCGGCGAGAAGCCGTTTGAAGGCTTCGGCAAAGGGCTGAAAAATGCGGCACTCAACAAGTTCACAGAAATGAACAACAAGCAGTTTGGCGACAAAGCCTATATCAAGTGGAATTTCACAAAGTTCCTCATCGGCAGAGACGGCAGGGTGCTTGCAAGATTTGAACCGACAACGGATATGGCTGAGGTCAGAAAAGCCGTTGAGGCACTATTGGGGTGATATCATGCAGGAATCATTCGATCTGCAAAGCTATCTGACGGCCGGGGTTGAGCGTGTTGTGAAAGAAGCCATCCGGGCAACCCTCCGGAATCCAAAGGAAAGCGCCTTTATGCTGCAATTTGCAGCAGCCAGTCAGGCAGCCTCAAAAAAACGGAGAACTGCCGGGGCACAGGGGGAGCATATCCCCTCGTTCCTGATCGCCAGCATCACAAGTCAGTGCAATCTGCACTGCGCCGGTTGCTATTCCCGCTGCAACCACGCCACAACAGACGATGCTCCTGTCCGTCAGCTTTCCGCTGCGGAATGGCTGCGGATCTTTGACGAAGCCGATGAACTGGGAATCAGTTTCATCCTGCTTGCGGGCGGCGAGCCGATGCTGCGGCGTGATATCATCGAAGCTGCTGGTAAAAAGCAGAATATCCTGTTCCCGATCTTCACTAACGGGACCTATCTCGATGCGGCATATTATGATCTGCTGGATCAATGCCGTAACCTTGTACCGATTCTGAGCATTGAAGGCGGGCGTGAACAAACCGATCAGCGCCGTGGGGCAGGTATCTATGACAAGCAGACCGCCAATATGGAAGTATTCCAGAGCCGTGGACTTGTTTTCGGTGCCTCTGTGACAGTGACAACCCGGAATGCCACAGAGGTCACCTCTCCGGCATTTCTGAAAACACTCTCCGACAAAGGCTGCAAGGCAGTGATCTTCGTCGAGTATGTCCCTGTGACAGAGGAAAGCAAGACACTTGCGCCCGGTGATGCACAGCGTGAGCATCTGACGCAGGAGATACGGCGTCTCCGGACTGAACACCCGGAAATGGTTTACATCGCTTTCCCAGGTGACGAAAAGGGCTCCGGCGGCTGTGTGGCAGCAGGGCGTGGGTTTTTCCATATCAATTCCCACGGGGGTGCGGAGCCATGCCCGTTTTCACCCTATTCGGATGTGAATGTCAAAAACGTCTCCCTGCGTGAGGCACTGCACTCGCCGTTATTCCGGGCATTGCAAACCGGCGGATTCCTGCTTGATGACCACGAAGGCGGATGTGTGCTTTACGAAAAGCAGAAACAGGTGGAAGCTCTGCTTCGCCAGTCCGCAGCGATTTAGCACCGAATCAATCAGTACATCAATACTCCGAACACAAAAGGCTGACCGTCACACTGCGGTCAGCCTCATCTTGTCTATAAAGTCTGTTTTCTGGTGCCGGCGCACCGGGGAGCGCCCCACCCCCAACCAACGCTAACAACTTAGGCTTTTTTGTCGGCTTACGCCGACTCAGGAGGGGCTGAGCTTTGCATAAGCGATCAGCACCAAATCAAAGATTTGGGCTGCCTGCTTATCGCCCCTCCTAAACCACCCTCGGCAGGGCGGTGACCGCCCTGCACCCGCAGATTTTGCTTTCGCTAAGTTGTTAGCATTGCACCCGGCGTGCGGCCTACCAGCGGGGGCTCCCCGCCTGATTAGCCGCTCTGCTCGCTCAGCATCAGCAGAGCACGGCTCTGGGTCGCTTTAGCGGCATCCTCAGCGGAGCAGTCGCCGGCGAAATACTTCCCTGCTTCCTCCCTTGCGATTGTCTCCACATGCGGATCGAGCAGCATGTAGGTGGAAAGCCCACGGATATACTGCTCCAGCGCATCCCGCTCTGCCTGCGTCAGCGGATAGACACGGCAGTCATCATCATAATACTCCAGATCCGAGCGGATCCGGTTGCCGTTCTGGTCATAGTCCATGATATACATTTCATCATCCATCTGCTCACGGAACTGCGCCTCAAAGATCGAATAGCCATCGCTGTAATTCGATACCGCAAACTGCTGCATATAGTACCGCAGCATCTCCCAGGCAGCCGCCTGATCCTTGCAGGAGGACAGAATGCCTATCTCGCAGGACACCGTGATCTTGCCGCCCTGCTTGTTATCGGAAGGATAGCCCGCCATCACGAACGGCTCACCGAGCTCCCCCTTCGCATAGCTGAAGGCGGACGCCATGCCGCCGGTATTTGCGGCCATATCCAGCGGTTTCAGATAGTTCTGGTCGTTTTTGAAGCTGTTGAAGCTGTCATTGATCCACTTGTCGAACTGCTCCATCTTCACCGGATCCTCGTAATCCTTCTCCGGGCATGTGCTGTTCTCCGGGAAGCGGTTGCAGAATTCAAGCATCTTGATGTATTCCGGCGAATCAAAATGGCAGCTTCCCGCCATCTCGTCCGTGAAATCCGTCCCGTATAGCAGCATTTGCAGCATTTCTTCCTTGGTATTCCAGTAGTAATGCATCTCATCCGCCCCTTCATAGAGGGCGATCATGTCATCCATCGTCCAGTTCTCCGGCACGCTGAATTTCTCCTTGACCA
>JAFXOO010000473.1 GCA_017528675.1 Oscillospiraceae bacterium
ATCCTTGCCGACAACACCCATATCGCAGACACCGTGCTCCACATAAGTGATGACATCGGCTGCCTTTGCCAGAACTACCTCCATATTCCCGTCCGGAACAGGCAGAATCAGGCGTCTTCCCTTCTCGTGTACCGCCGTACAGTCATAACCGAGTGATTCAAGGAGCGCAACGGTGTCCTTTTCCAGTCTGCCCTTGGTCAGGGCAATTCTCAACGGTTTATCCATTACAGCTCCACCTCCTCTGCTGTTTCTCCGGTCAGAATAATGACCTTATGTATTTTTCTGGCGGCAGCATAATCTGCCGGATCATCTACATCCAGTGCGAATTCGACGCAAAGTCCCTTCTCCCGGAGTACCTCTGCTCTGCGGACTGCTTCCGCCTCATTTCCCTCACCGGCTGCAATCAGCACATCGGGCGGGGTTTGTTCCGGCGTATACTTCTTGCCGATCACATTCGCCACAGCATCCACATTCACTGCCATGCCGACAGCCGGCTGGTCATATCCAAACTCCGAAAGCAGCTTGTCGTAGCGGCCGCCGGAGAGAACCTCCTCGCCATAGCCCTCAAGATAGCCCTTGATGACAAGACCGGTATAGTAATCCGTCTTGTTGACAAGCCCCAGGTCAACAATCACATTTGCATCTTTACGGATAGCGCAGACTGTTTTATACAGCTCCCGCATACTGCCAAGGATTTCCTCAATGCGCTCATCCTGGAATACCTCAGAAGCCCTGTCAAACACCTCCTCGCTGCCAAACAGCGTCGGCAGTTTGCGGAGTGCACGGGTAATGCGGTTATCCCCAAGCTTGTCGAGCATATCATTCAGCGCCGGATAATTCTTGGACTCAATCAGGCTGCGGATTTCTTCCTTCCGGGCAGGGGCGGCGCTCAGCCGGTGCATCAGCTCCCGGAAAATCCGCACATCCCCCAGCTCAAGCGAGTAATTAGCGCAGAAATCCACATCCCTCCCTACGGTCGAAAGAACGGACAGCGCAGCAGATATCACCTCAACATCTGCCATGCGGGAACCAGAGCCGATCAGCTCGATACCTGTCTGGTTGACTTCGGTGCTTCTGCCCTTCAGGGAAGGCGTGAAATGATACACGGGCTGGGTATAATACAGCCGCAGCGGCAGCTCCGCATCACGCAGCCGGGTTGCAACGACTCTGGCAATCGGCATGGTCGAATCCGGGCGAACTGCAATCAGCCGTCCCTTGTTATCGGTCAGCTTGCAGAGCTCCTCCTGCGGAATATAGCGTGAATTCAGATTAAAGACATCAAAAAACTCCAGTCCGGGTGTGATGACACGGGAATAACCCATGGACTTGAAGATCTGGCGTGTGCGGTTCTCTACGATACGCTTGAGAGCAGATTCTTCAAGCAGATAATCTCTTGTGCCTTCAGGCGTAATCAGATCGTATCGGCGCATAATGTACCTCTTTCCGCAGCAGCAACACTTTAGTGTGTTACTATGCTACCGTATTATCATGTTACTATAATAGCATATCCTGGGCAATCTGTCAATAGCAACTCCAGATTTTTGGGCATTTCTACATATTGTACGAGAGTTTTCAACACAGATTCGGCTCCGGCATCAGAAAAAACCCAGTTGTGTGGATTCCGGCAGATCTCCGAATGCGCCCATGTCCTGTAGCATCTGGATGATGGTCTTGGAAGCGCCGCTCTCCTGCTGGAACTCCTCGATCGACATATAATCACCCTTCTGTGCCGCTTCATAGACACCATTGGCAGCCGATTCGCCAACGCCGGAAAGTGCGGCAAACGGAATACGGATTCTGCCGTCCTCAATCAGATATTTATAAGCATGGGATTTCTTCAGATCAATCGGCAAAAACTCATATCCTCTTGCAAGCATCTCATTGACGATCATCAGGATATCGAGCAAGTCATTTTCTTTTTTGCTGCGTTCATTTCCTTTTGTGCGCAGCTCGATGATCTTCGCACGGACGGCGTCCTTCCCCTGAACCGCAAGCGCCACATCGAAATCATCGCCACGGACAGTAAAATAGGTCGAATAGTATTCAAGCGGCATATACAGCTTGAACCATCCGAGCTTCATCGCAGCAATAACATAGGCAGCAGCGTGCGCCTTCGGGAACATGTACTTGATCTTCAGACAGCTATTGATATACCACTCCTCGACATTGTTGTCCCGGAGCATCTGGATGA
>JAFXOO010000474.1 GCA_017528675.1 Oscillospiraceae bacterium
ATAGGCACCTCCTCAGGAAATCGTTTTACCCTTGCGGGATTTCTTCTTCGGGATCTCGGCCGGCTTTTCTTTGCCGCCCTGATCCTCAAAGAGATTCTCCCCTTCATTCTCGCTGAATGACAACTCCGGATTCACCTCACCAAGCTGTGCATAGTACGGATCAATCACATATTTCTGGATGACAGGATAACTATTGAACACAACAATAAAAGTGGCAAAACTCGCCGGCACGAAAGGAAGCACCACCATCATGATATAAGGAAAATAAATCGTCAGCAGAACAAATACTGCCGTCAATCCACCGGCGAGCAGCAATGTCAGCAAATTCTTTTTTAATGCGATAAATGTCAGTGCAAGTGAGTTTTTCAAAACATTCTTGAATGTCAGATCCGTTGAAACAATCATCAGATAGGCATAAAAACTCATCATGATAACGACAAAAGCAATGCTCAGTGATGCAATAAACAAAATATAATAAATCAGGGAGCTTCCCTCCCCTGTTTCATTGATCTTCTGAATAAACAGCGGATACACATAGGAACCGCTCCCCGCAGAAGCAAGCACGAGCAAGTCAATCAGTCCCATCGGCAACGCCTGCTTGTAACTGCTTTTAAACGCCCGGAAAAAGGTCTGCATCATAAAGCAGGGCTTTTCGAGGGTAAACTTCCGCAGTACCTGCACACTGCCCGCCATCCATGGGCCAAACAGTGCCGCAAAAAGCAGCCCCATCACCGCAGCGATCAGCATAGCGGCCGAAGTATCTGTCTCTCCGAGAATCAGAACGGCAGCAAAGCCAATAATCAGCGGAATTCCGCAGCACATCATCAGCAGATTTAGTTCAAGGAGTTTCCAGAATTTCCGGCCTGTAAGTTCCCAGAAACGAAAAAACGGTTTCTTCTTCGGTGCATTTTTGGCAATACCAGGGCCGCTTTGTTCGTAACCACCAAACAATGGCATCTATAACATCCTTTCTAATGAATCATAAAAGACAAAAAAGCTGGGTAGCAGCAGAGCAGACCATACTGCAAAGCAGTCAGTCCAAGCTGTATCAGTGCCAGTATCCAGAAGCATATGGCATAGTGCTTCAGCGGAAAATCTCCAGCCGGAGCATGGAGCACTGCTTTTGTCAGCCATCGTGCACCGCAGCAGGCTTCTTGTGCCGCATGCAGCAGCACAAGCAAACTGCATAATCCGAATGGGAGCACAAAAAGCAGCGAAGTCAGAAGTCCTGCAAATCCGTCTGCGTGATAATACCCTGCCAGAACCGCACCAAGTGCAGCCGACTTACTGAATACAGCAAGATGCACCCCCGGAATTCCGCATGCAGAAAGACCGGATACAGCCGCAGCACAGATTGAAAGGCACGAAAAGCCAAGCAGACACACAAATGACATGGGTTCAATTCCAAACCCCTGCCGAAAGGCAGGAAAATCCCAGATCTTCAGGCCGGGGTATAATACGGTCAGTACGCTTCCTACAGCCGTTCCCAACAGTGCAGTTACCGCTGCAAGCTTCAGATCTGTTCGCTGCTTTTCCATGCCATCAACTCCTTCGTTGACAGCATATGTGCCTGTCCCCTGCTCTATGCGTTATTTTGAAAGCTCGTAGGCACGCTTGGTGCATGCCGTACAAGCAGCATCCACCGTCTGTTCGAGGTTGCCCTTGTACAGCTCATCGAGACCTGCAAGCGTAGTACCGCCCGGAGAAGACACCATCTTGATAAGTTCTTCAATGCTATAGCCGGAGTCTGTCAGCATCCTTGCACTTCCGATCAGGCTCTGTGCAAACAGCGGAAGCGCAGTTTCCTTGGCAATCCCTTCTTTGGCTGCATAGTCTACAAACGCCTTGGCAAACAGATAAATAAACGCCGGGCTGGAGCCATTGATAGCAATGATCTCTTTCATCTTATTTTCCGGCAGCGTTGCAGAAATGCCGCACGCATCAAAAAAGCTGCATACAACTGCGAACTCCTCATCCGTTGTCGGAGCGGATTTCGCCAGCGCAGAAGCACCGACACCCAGCAAAAGCGGAGTATTCGGCATGACGAGAACGACCTTGGCATCCGGAATTGTCTTGGAACGGATGTATTCAGCAGTAATGCCTGCTGCAATGGAAACGATGACGGTATCCTGTGTCACAGCACCGCCGATCTGTTCCAGGACAGTATCAAACATCTGCGGCTTGACTGCTAAAAAGACATACTTGCTTGACTGAAGCACCTCAGTTCCGGAGGCACACGCTGTCACACCAAGCTCCTGAAGCCGTGTGAGTTTCTCTGCGTCCGGATCGAATGCAGAGATCTTCGTCTCTGCTGCGAGAGCACTGCCGGCAATCCCCTTCATGATGGCATAGCCGATATTGCCTGCACCGATAAAACCAACTGTATTCATGACATCAGATCCTTTCAAAAATAAAACACTTACTTAATTATACTACAAAGTGTACAAAAAAGCAAGTGTTTTTTCATATGTTATTCAGGTCTGCGAACTTCTCTGCCGGACATGATTCTCTTGTAGGCCAGAAGTGCCACCGGTAAAATCAGCAGGAGTAGCGGTATATCGGCTACCAGCTCCAGCGCATTCTTGACCAGACGTGCTGAGATGGCGGCGCCAAAACCTTGCTGCGGGATAAAGCCATAATGCATGTTCAGGAAGGTATTGCACAGCAGATTGATGAGGAAAACATCGAGCAGCCGTGCGATCACTGTCCGGATGGCAAGCGAAACCGTCTCATTCAGGCCGAACAGCGAAAGATTGTCCTGCTTGTAGTACAGAAGTGTGCCATAGATCAGACCCTGAATACCGGCTACCAGCGTATAGGCGGGATAGAAACCGCCGTCCGGATTGGCGATCCAGCCCACAATATCGCAGAGCATGCCTGCAACAAAGCCGACTGTCGGCCCGCACAGCATGCCGATCACCGCTATGGCAAGAAATGCAAAATTGATCTTAAACAACGGAAAATTGATTGTGAATTTCTCGATGACCATGGAAACAGCAATAAACATGGCCGTGACGGTCAGCGAACGCAGATCGTAGAATTCTTTAGCGGAACGTGCAAACATCGAAAAAAAGCTCTTCATAAGACTACCTCCTCTTATGCGACAGCGTCGTGCATAATCTCAAGGTATCTTATAAAGAGCTTTGAAATTATACATTCAGCGGGATGCGAGCACTGTACCGCAAGGGTTTGACCCTTTTCGTCCTCCCGGCAACTCCCCGTCCGGGCGGCACTTAACGCACAGCGCTCTACTCTGTGTATGAATCAGTTTGGAATCAATAAGCAGTTTCCAGCAGGATATCGTACAGGTGATCCACGAACGGCTTCTTCATTGCCAGACCTTCCTGCAAATCAACATCATAGATCTGACCGTCCTTCATGCCGACAATGCGGTTGCCAATGCCCTGCTCAAGCAGCTCCACAGCATGATAACCCATCTCGGTTGCAACGATACGGTCACGCATGGTCGGTGCGCCGCCTCTCTGAACATGACCCAGAACCGTTGCTCTGGACTCAACGCCGGTCATCTCCTGGATTTCCCGGGCAATATTCTCTGTCTGGCCAACTCCCTCAGCGACAACGATAATGAAGTGATGCTTGCCGCCCTTCTCGTTCATGGTCTTGATCATCTTCGCAGCGATATCATTCAGGTTATACGGACGCTCCAGTGTCAGTGCTGCCTCGGCACCTGCGCCGATTGCTACATTGACAGCAATATAACCGGCTCTTCTGCCCATTACCTCAACTACCGAGCAACGGTCATGAGACTGGGTGGTATCACGGAGCTTGTCAATCATCTCAACAGCCGTGTTCATTGCTGTATCATAGCCGATGGTATACTCTGTGCACTGGATATCATTGTCAATTGTACCGGGGATGCCAATGCAGGGAATGCCAACGCTGGAAAGATCACCTGCACCACGGAAAGAACCATCGCCACCGATGACTACCAGACCCTCCAGGCCGATTTCCTCGCAGACAGCCTTACCCTTCAAAACACCTTCCATATTGCGGAACTCAGGGCAACGTGCAGTATACAGACAGGTACCGCCTCTCTGGATAATACCGGAAACCGTTCTTGCAGTCATATTAACAAATTCACGGTTCAGAAGGCCAACATAACCTCTCTGGATGCCTACGACCTCCATTCCCTTCGAGAGAGCTGTGCGGGTCACCGCTCTGACAGCCGCATTCATGCCCGGCGCATCGCCGCCGCTTGTCAAAACACCGATTTTTTTCATAGCTATTCATTCTCCATTCTGCTGATATAGGCTAAGACCTTTACTTTTCTATTTTACTACATTTAGGAAAGCATGTCAAGTCCTTTTTCAGATTTCTTTTTTAAAAAACTATCAAAATTCGATTTTCACCTCTGAACCCTCCTGATCAGGCCAATGGATTCCGGGCGAAAATGCCCGCAGAGCTCATTGTAGAACGCCTGCGTTGGTTTAATGCGCAGAAGCGGCTTCATAGCAGCGAATTTATGCTGTTCCGTCAGATACAGCACTACCTCGGTTTCTCCGGGGTACCTTGCGCAGATAGCCGGAAGCTCCCGCAGTGCTTCCCGTTCAGAGGGATCGCTGCCGATCTTGATGCAGAGCTGCCGCTGGCGGAGCATCTGAGGAAAGTCCTCCTCTGACAGGATACTGCCGCAGATCAGACTGGTTTCCTCCTCCTTCCGGGAGATCTGTCCTGTGATGTACAGGATCGTATCCGGAAGCAGCCTTCCCGTGGAGATACTGTATAGCTTTGGAAACACCAGCGCATCAACGACGCCGGAGGTGTCTTCAAGCGTCAGGAACGCCATTTCCTCGCCGGATTTTGTGCGATGCTTCTTGAGTCCCTGGAGCATGCAAAGTACATTGCACTCCGTTTTGTCCTGTAATTCCGTAAGTGTCTCAACAGGAGCACAGCGAAGCAGCCGTGCCAGAGTGGCCATACTGTCGAGCGGATGTCCGGAAAGATACATCCCGGTAGCCATTCTTTCCATATGCAACTTCTGGAGCGGCTCATACTCTGGCACATCGGCTAGCTGCAAATCGCCTTCAGCAGAAATCTCACCGTCACCGAACAGGCTCATCTGCCCCTCAATGCCGGCATCCATCGCACCATTGACAGTTTCCATCACAAATTCGTAGTTCAGCATCATCTGATGACGGTTACAGTCAAGCTGATCAAGAGCGCCTGACTGGATCAGACTCTCAAGAATCCGCTTATTCATTCCGCAGGCAGACATTCGACGGCAAAAATCCACGAATCCGACAAATCGGCCGTTCTTCCGTCTCTCGTTCACCATGCGGTCAATCAGTCCTCTTCCAAGCCCCTTGATGGCCAAAAGGCCAAAGTGAAGCTGACCATCCTGATAGGAGAACCCCCACTCACCGGAGTTGACATCCGGCGGCAGCACAGGAATACCGGCAGCACGGCATTCCTCAACATACCCCATCAGCTTCGTTGTTTCAGAAATCACATTCGTCATCAGCGCTGCCATATATTCGCCAAAGAAGTGGGTTTTCAGATATGCCGTCTGATACGCCACAAGTGCATACGCAGCAGCATGCGACTTATTGAATGCATAAGAGGCAAAGCTCTCCATCTGATCACAAATCTGGTTTGCTATCTGTTCCGGCACACCGTTTGCCAATGCACCGATACAGCCATCGTTCAGACCTGAGCCATACAGGAATTTCTTCCGCTCTTTTGCCATGATATCGTGCTTTTTCTTGGACATCGCACGCCGTAGGATATCAGCCTGCCCGTAGGAATACCCGGCTAATTTGCGGCAGATCTGCATGACCTGTTCCTGGTAAATGATACAGCCGTAAGTCGTACAGAGAATCTCCTCCAGCAGCGGATGAAGGTATTTCACCTGCTCCGGATGATGCCGGTTCCGGACATAAGTCGGTATGGAATCCATCGGGCCTGGACGATAGAGTGCCAGTGCGGCTATGATATCTTCCATGTTTTCTGGCTGAAGCTGCACCAGAAACGCCCGCATCCCCGCACTTTCCAGTTGGAATACACCAGAGGTATTTCCGGAAGCGATCAGTTGATATACCTCCGGATCATCTGTCGGAATCCCCTGGATGCAGAATCCGGTCACACGCCTTGCGATGGTTCGCTCCGCTTCCCGGATGATCGTAAGATTACGAAGACCCAGAAAGTCCATTTTCAGCAGCCCAAGCTTGTCCAGTGCCGTCATGGTGTACTGCGTCACAATGGTTTCATCATTCTTCTGCAAGGGCACAAAATCGCTGACAGGTGCCGGAGCAATCACAACACCTGCTGCGTGTGTACTGGCATGACGGGGCATGCCTTCAAGCTGGGCTGCCGTATCCAGCATCGTATGCATGCGTTCATCACTGTCATAGAGTTTTTTCAGCTCCGGTACCTGAACAAGCGCCTCCCGGATATCCATACGCCAGTCAATCAGTTTCGCCGCTTTGTCACAGAGTGCATAGGGCACATTCATGACACGCCCCACATCCCGGATCGCCGCTCTTGCCTTCAGCGTATCGAACGCAATGATCTCCGCAACATGGTCTGCCCCATACCGCCGGATAACATAGTCCTTGACCTTTGCACGCCCTTCGATGCAGAAATCAATATCAAAATCCGGCATATTGCCACGCTCCACATTCAGAAAGCGTTCAAAGAGCAGTTGTCCCCTGATCGGGTCGATCTGGGTGATGCCAATGCAGTATGCGCAAAGGCTCCCGGCACCGGAGCCACGTCCGGGGCCTACCGGAATATCCTGGCTGCGGGCATAGCGTATAAAATCCCATACAATCAGGAAATAATCGACGAACTGCATCTGCTCAATCACTTGCAGCTCATGGGCAAGGCGTTCCTTCACCTCCGGCGCCGGATCCTTGCCGTAACGCATCTGCATGCCCTTATAGCACAGCGCCCGGAAATAGACAACGTTATTCTCTACGCCGTCCTGTACAAAACGTGGAAGCTTCCGTTCACCGAAATGGAAATCCACATGGCAACGGTCTGCAATTATTCTGGTGTTGGTGATCGCCTCCGGACAGTTGCGGAACAGCTTTGTCATTTCCTCTGTAGATTTAAGATAGAAAGCATTGGTTGTGAAGCCAAGATCCGTTGGTTCATCCAGCGTCTTTCCTGTCTGGATGCAAAGCAGTACCTTCTGCATTGCAGCATCATGCTGCGTCAGATAGTGGACATCATTGGTTGCGGCAAGCGGGATACCCGTCTCCCTGGAAAGTCGTAGCAGAAGCGGCAGAATCTGACGTTCCTCTGTAATGCCGTGATCCTGTATTTCGAGGAAGTAATTGTCTTTTCCAAACAGCCTTTGATAGCGTAAAGCCGTTGCTTTAGCGCCCTCATAATTGCCGTCAAGCAGCAGTCTCGGAATTTCACCAACGATACAGGCAGACAGACAAATCAGCCCTGCATGGTATTTCTGTAACAGTTCCCAGTCTATTCTCGGCTTTTTATAGAAG
>JAFXOO010000050.1 GCA_017528675.1 Oscillospiraceae bacterium
CTCTCCCCTGCCTCCCCTGCCGGCTATTCTGCGTCACTCAGCCCCTCCCCCGGCCAGTCGGGGGAGGGGCTGTTTTACATTTTATCCACCTGCCAAAAAGTACCTGCTTTGAAAATGATTATCCATAAAAAAGCAGGAGGATAGTATCCCCCTGCTTATGTAAAATACTGTAGATAAACGAGCGAGTTATTTGCATCTTTCTTTCATAACCCTTTTTATTTCTTTTAATGACATAAACGGTGTGATTGTTTTCTGTTCATGCATTTTAAAAAACTCAACCGGATCCAGACTACGCATCTGATGTAGCTTAGCATAATCATATTCTTTTATCAGAACATTTCCGAAAGAATCAGTGTATTCAACCGGACGAAGCATAGTTGCAAAAGACATCACTTTTCCATTCTTCATTTCAAGTAAATTACCAGTCTGACATATTTCATGAAGTTGGTGATAGTCTACATGAGGAAAGCAATATTCGGCAAACTCTTTAAAAGTTTTAAAGCCTTGGCTCTTCAAATACTGAATATCATGAAAGCGCCGCAGAAGAAATGCCTTTTTAAAACGGATCTGATTCAATTCAGTCTCATACTCTATTTCCTTGTCAAATAACTGTGATGCTTCGAAAATATTCGAAGTTAATTCAAGATCGACATCCGCCAACTTAGCCGTTGGATACTTTTTAGGCTGAAGTGACTCTTCCGATAAGATACCGTATAAGTCTTCCATATTTACCTCTTATATGTTCGTCACGTTTCCTTACCTGCTCGCCTCAAATGCCTGCTTCAGATCATCGAGCACATCCTCGACATTCTCCAGTCCGACCGACAGACGGATCAGACCCGCATTGATGCCGGCCGCCACAAGCTGCTCATCGGTGAGCTGGCGGTGGGTCATGCTTGCCGGATGCAGCACACAGGTGCGGATGTCTGCCACATGCACCTCACGGCATGCAAGCTTGAGCGCATCCATGAACTTCGTTGCACGCTCACGGCCGCCCTTGATGCAGAAGGAGATGACACCGCTGCAACCGTCCGGCAGATACTTCTGTGCACGCTCATAATACTTATCCGACTTCAGACCCGGATAGCTTACGCTCTCCACATCCTCACAGCCGTTCAGGAACTCCGCCACAGTCAGTGCATTCTTGCAGTAGCGCTCCATGCGCACAGACAGTGTCTCCAGTCCGAGGTTCAGTAGGAAAGCGGAATTCGCAGCCGGATAACAGCCAAAGTCTCTCATAAGCTGCATTCTTGCCTTGATAATATAAGCCATTTTCCCGAAGGTATCCCAGTACACCACGCCGTGATAGCTTTCGTCCGGCTCCGTGAAGTCAGGGAAATTGCCGTTCGCCCAGTTGAAGTTACCGGAATCCACGATCACACCGCCGCCCTGCAATGCATGGCCGTCCATGTACTTGGTCGTGGAATGCACCACAATGTCCGCACCGAATTCAATCGGCCGGCACAGAATCGGTGTCGGGAAGGTATTGTCCACGATCAGCGGAATGTTGTGCTTGTGCGCAAAATTGGCAAAGCGCTCGATATCGAACACATTCAGTGCCGGATTCGCCAGCGTTTCACCAAACACCAGCCGTGTGTTCGGCTTGATGGCAGCTTCCAGTGCCGCCTCATCCGCCTCCGGATCCACGAAAATACACTCAATGCCCAGCTTCTTCAGCGAGAAGGCAAACAGATTGATCGTGCCGCCATACAGCGAGCTGACCGCCAGGATGCTGTCTCCTGCATTACAGAGATTCAGCACAGACAGCAGCGATGCAGCCTGCCCCGAAGTCGTGCACATTGCGCCAACGCCGCCTTCGAGCGCAGCAATCTTCTTCTCTACCGCATCCACCGTCGGATTGGCAAAACGGGAATACATGTACTCCATCGGCATGTCGAACAGATCAGCAATATGCTGTGTCGATTCAAACACATAGGTCGTGCTCTGCACGATCGGCAGTGCACCGGGCTCACCGTTTTTTGGCGTATAGCCTTCACGGACACATTTGGTTTCAATTTTCATAATCAACGTCCTTTCTATAGAAGATGCTTTTATTATACCATAAGATATGCACTCCCTGCAACCCCTGTATTCTTATCGGAAATCTATCACCGGCTATAGATTCTCTATATAGCGAAGCACTGCCAGCACCACGAGCAGCACGCCGCCTGCCACACGCCACCGCCCGGAGAGATGGCCAGCCCGGTTCCCCCATAGTGTGAAGGCAAACCCCATCACCAGTGTCAGCACCAGGCAGATTCCACTTTCCTGCGCTGTAAACCCGGCACCGACGCCTGCTGCAAATGCATCCAGCGACAATGCCGCAGCATAGGCCGGCACCTCCCGCAGCCCAAGCACTTTCGACCCGTCTGTATCCGCCGCTGCTTCATCAAGGCAAATTTCAATCACCAGTCCCAGTGTCCGCCGCCGTATCGGATGTTTCTCCAGGAAAGCCCTGATCGCCTCCCCGATGATCTGTGCCAGCCCCATGCCGCCGATCAGCAGCACACCGCCCATCTCAAACAGCGCCACAGACACATGCCGTCCAAGCCACCCCCCGAACAGCATCGCCAGCCCCATCACCGCCGTATCGAACACACTGACAAACACGGCACTGCATTTCGGAATCCGTATTCCGCTCATCCGGCACCCCATTGCAGCAAAGAATATATCCACGCTCACTGCAAACGCCAGCAAACAAGCTCCCACCATCGTGAACACCTCGCTTCTCCTACAGCCTATGCCGCAGCAGCCTGTGAGGTGACAGCCTCTTTATTTCGTTTTTTTGTCCCAAACCCTTGCAAATCTGAGCTGCATATGCTATAATGAACTCAAAGGAAGTGACGCCAATGCAATTAAAAGAACAAATCCTGCATGAACTGCTGCATGCGGGCGGCGAATACCGCTCCGGAGCAGCGCTTGCAAAAGCATTCGGATGCAGCCGCACAGCGGTCTGGAAATCCATTGAGCAGCTCAAAAGTGACGGCTGCGAAATCAGCGCCTCCACCAACCGTGGCTACAGACTTGTCCGTGTCCCCGATCTGCTCATCCCTTCTTATCTGAAAAGCCTGCTCGAAGGGTGTCAGACCGACTGGCAGCCGCAATACATTCCCGTCATCGACTCCACCAACAACCGTCTGAAGGAACTTGCCGCAGCAGGCGCACCAGCGGGTACTGTCATACTCTCCGATGAGCAGACCGGAGGAAAGGGCCGCCTTGGCAAGCACTTTCACTCCCCCAAAGGCGGCTTATACTTCTCGCTTCTGCTTCGTCCCGACCTTCCCGTCAGTGATATGATGTCCGTTACCGCCTGTACAGCCTCCGCAGTGCACCAGGCACTTTCCTCCTTCGGCATCAAATCACAGATCAAATGGGTCAATGACCTCTTTATCGGCGGGCGTAAAATCTGCGGCATTCTGTCAGAGGGCGCATTCAATGCAGAGCTGCTCTCCATGGATTACCTCATCATCGGCATCGGCATCAATCTCATCCCCGACCCCGATCTGCCGGAAGAACTGCGGAGCATCGTGACGGACATCTGTTCAGAAACCGGCATCCGGCTTCAGCGCAGTGAACTTGCAGCAGCGATTTTACGCCATCTTGAACAGTATATTGCCGATCTGCCGCAGCACACCTATCTCCCTGTTTACAAGGCCAACTCCTGCACACTCGGTCATCATGTAGAATTCACTGTCAATGGCACGCAGCGCACCGCCCTTGCAGTCGATTTCACCGAGGACGCAGCCCTTGTTGTCGAATATGCTGACGGCACGCAAGAGACAATCCGCTCCGGCACGGCCAGACCCATTGACTGATGTTTCACATGAAACATTTCCCCAACACATGACAAAATCCCCTGAGACTCGATCTGAAATGACCCCAAAAAGTTAGACAAAGAATAATCAACAAATCAGTGCAAAGCGACTGAGCGGCAAGCTTGGTCGCTTTGTTGCATTATGCAGCGTTGGCGAGACGGAACTCAACGGGTGACAAGCCATCGAGTTTCAGCTTGATTCGTTTCGTATTGTACCATTCAATATATGCCTTGAGTTCGGCAATGAAATGTTCAACAGAGTCAAACTCCTGCAAATACAGAAGTTCTGTTTTCAATAGTCCGAAGAAATTTTCAGCACAGGCATTGTCCAGACAGTTTCCTTTTCTCGACATACTCTGCTGAACGCCTTTGTCTTTCAACATTTTCTGGTAATGCTTGTGCTGATACTGCCAGCCTTGATCTGAATGCAGAATCAATCCGGTACCGTCTGGAATTTTGGCAAATGCCTGTTCCAGCATATTTGTTACCTGCTTCAAGTTAGGATGATAGCTGATATCATACGCCACAACTTCTCCGTTGAACAGATCGATGATCGGCGAAAGATAGAGCTTCGTTCCGAACAGCGAAAACTCTGTCACATCAGTTACCCATTTCTGGTTTGGCGCATCCGTCTTGAAGTCACGTTCCAGAAGATTCGGTGCAGTTCTGCCTACTTCGCCTCTGAACGAATTGTATTTCTTCATGCGAACTCGGCAGAAAATATCCATTTTGCGCATCAATCGCTGCACGGTCTTGTGATTGATCTTATGCGTTTTTTGCAGTTCCTTCGTGATTCTGCGATAACCGTAGCGCCCTTTGCTGTCGTTGTAGATCTGACGTATTTCCTCTTTGATCTCTGCATACTTATCCGGTTTCGGATTCTCAAACTGCTTGCTGTAATAGTAGTAGGTGCTGCGAGGAATGCCGGCAATATCTATGAGCAGACCTACCTTGTGTTCATGCCTCAGTTCCCAGATCACTTGTGCTTTTTCTCTTGCCGTACCCTCTCGGCAACCAAGGCATTCAATTTTTTTAGGTATGCGTTCTCCGCGCAAAGGCGCTGAACCTCCGCAATCAGATCCTCTTCAACCTTCTTCTCCAGCTTCGGCGTCCGTCCTGTTGACTTTCGCCCTCTGCGTTCGATTCGCAGTCCCTCCGCACCTTCTTCCAGATAGATGCGTTCCCATGCTGCTACTGAATGATGATCTGGTATGTTAAACTGCCGTGCAGCTTCATGATAGCTTAGCTTTTCTCGATGCATTGTTTCAACAACTCTGATCTTGAACTCCGGCGTATACCGCCTATTCGGTTTCCCTTTTGGCATAAAAATGCCCCCTTTCGTTAGACTTTGATTCGGTATATCTCTATTATACCACATTGTCTAACAAAAGGGGAGCATTTCAGATCTCAGGGGATTTCCTTCTAGGGCAACACCGCACAGAGCTGGTGGTGCAGATGCGCAGCCAGATTTTTCGTCAGATTGTATAGAAATGACGCCGCTGGGCTGGCGCCCAGCAAGGAATTTCTGTGCGAGATGACGGAAAAGATGCAAGCAGATGTGCCGCCAAGCCGTCAGGCGGGCTTTGTGCGGTGTTGTCTTAGATTCTTACTTCTTGACGATTGTCTCCTGTCCGCCCATATAAGGACGAAGTGCCACAGGAATCCGGATGCTGCCATCCTCATTCAGGTTGTTTTCGAGGAACGCAATCAGCATTCTCGGCGGCGCAACCACGGTATTATTCAGCGTGTGGGCAAAATACTTTCTGCCGTCCGCATCCTTCACACGGATACCAAGTCGTCTTGCCTGTGCATCGCCAAGATTCGAGCAGCTACCCACCTCAAAATACTTCTTCTGTCTGGGAGACCACGCCTCAACATCAAGGCTCTTGACCTTCAGGTCAGCCAGATCACCCGAACAGCATTCCAGAGTGCGCACCGGAATATCCAGTGTGCGGAAGAAATCAACCGTATTCTTCCAGAGCACATCAAAATACTGCATGCTCTCCTCCGGCTTGCAAACCACGATCATCTCCTGCTTCTCAAACTGGTGAATCCGGTAAACGCCACGCTCCTCGATGCCATGCGCCCCCACTTCCTTACGGAAGCACGGCGAATAGCTTGTGAGCTTCTGCGGAAGGCTCTCCTCCGGCAGAATCGTGTCAATGAACTTACCAATCATCGAATGCTCAGACGTACCGATCAGGTACAGATCCTCGCCCTCAATCTTGTACATCATGCCTTCCATCTCGGCAAAGCTCATAACGCCGGTCACGACCTCGCTGCGGATCATAAACGGCGGAATAAAGTAAGTAAACCCTCTGCCGATCATGAAATCTCTTGCATAGCTGAGAATCGACGAATGCAGTCTTGCAATATCTCCGCTGAGATAATAAAAGCCATTTCCCGACGTTTTTCTCGCAGAATCGAGATCAATGCCGCACAGATTCTCCATGATATCCACATGATACGGCACCTCAAAATCCGGAACAACCGGCTCGCCAAAGCGTTCAATCTCGACATTTTCCGAGTCATCCTTACCAATCGGCACAGAAGCATCAATAATATTCGGGATCACCAGCATGATTTCCCGGATTTTCTTCTGCAACTCAACCTCGCTTGCTTCAAGCGCAGTGAGCTCATCGCCCATCGCAGCTACTTCCGCCTTAATCGCTTCAGCGCCGTCCTTGTCGCCCTTGGCCATCATACCGCCGATCAGCTTGCTCTTGGTCTTTCTCTGCGCCCGCAGTTCATCGCCCCGCACCTTTGCCGCACGATACTCCTTGTCCAGCGCAATCACCTCATCCACCAGCGGCAGCTTCTCATCCTGGAACTTCTTCCTGATGTTTTCCTTGACAACATCCGGATTCTCTCTTAAAAACTTCATATCAAGCATGTCAGATTCTTCCTTTCAAAAATGTTTCATGTGAAACGTTATTCCTCCGGGGACAGCAGCTCAGCCAGCGCCCGCAGGTCTTCCTCATCATAAAATTCAAGCATCAGCGTGCCCTTATTCTTCTTGAACTGCACCTTCACCCTACGCCCAAGCCGCGAATGCAAGGCAGTTTCGACCTCACCATAGTAGGAGCTCGGCGCTCTTTCCGGCTCTGTGCGTTCTTCTTTCTCGCTGGCAAGCTTTTCGACCTGCCGCACCGTAAGCAATCCGGCAGCAGCCCGTCGTGCCACACCAAGCATCATTTCCTCGTCCTCAAACCCCAGCAAAGCTCTGGCATGTCCGGAGGAAATGCTGCCGTCCACAAGATACTGCTGTACCTCCTCCGGCAGCCGCAGAAGCCGCATCGCATTGGCAACAGCGCTTCTCGATCGCCCGACCGTTTTTGCAATTTCCTCCTGCTTCATGTCAAACTCATCCTGTAATTTCCGATAGCCGAGCGCTTCTTCAATCGGATTGAGGTTTTCACGCTGCAAGTTCTCAATGAGCGCAATCTGCGCAGCCTCCAGGTCAGACATATCACGGATCACCACAGGCACTTCATCAAGCCCCATCATCCGTGCAGCCCGCCACCTGCGCTCACCTGCGACAATCTGATAACCGCCCATCGGCATCGGACGGACAACCAGTGGCTGCAAAACGCCATGTTCCCGGATAGAGTCAGCCAGTGCAGAAATGGCCGCCTCATCAAAATTCTTTCTCGGCTGGTTCCGGTTCGGTTCAATCTCCGAAATCCGCAGTGTTTTCTTCACCTGGACCTCTGAAGCACTGTCCTCAAACAAAGAGTCGAGCCCGCCGCCGAGTCCACCAATCGCCATTTAATCACTCCTTACCATCACGACATAGCCAGACGAACACGCCATTTGGTCTTATTATCAAGTTCTTCCCCCAGAATTTCCTTGCCGAGTAATTCATAGAACAAAGCGCCCTTCGACGATTTATCATAATACATCACAGGCTTTCCATAGCTGGGAGCCTCCGAAAGCCGCACATTTCTGGGAATTTTCGTCTGAAAAATCTGATTCGGAAAATACTTTTCAACCTCCTCAACCACCTGCTTCGACACATTCAGCCGGTTGTCATACATGGTAAACAGAATCCCGCAGATTTCCAGTCCCGGATTATAATTCGTGCGCACCAGCCGCAGCGTATGCAGCAATTGTGTCAGCCCCTGAAGCGCATAGTACTCCGCAAGCATCGGAATCAGCACCTGATCGCAGGCAGTCAGCCCATTGAGCGTCAGCAATCCAAGTGCAGGCGGACAGTCGATCAGGATGTAATCATATGCATCCTTGACAGTCAGCACCTGCATCTTCAGCCGCTTGAACCGATCCTCCATCTGTGTCAATTCCACTTCCGCCCCGGCAATATCGACCGTAGCAGGCACAATGGATACATTTTCAAACTCGGTAACGATCACGGCGTCCTCAATTTTAGCCTTGCCAATGAGCACATCATAGGACGAAGTCTTGAGGTTTTTCTTTTTTACACCGAAACCGGTCGTGCAATTCCCCTGTGAATCAATGTCGATACACAGCGTTTTTTTGCCTCTTGAGCCAAGATAGGCCGCCAGATTCACAACGGTAGTCGATTTTCCGACGCCACCCTTCTGGTTGGCAACAGCGATCACCTTACCCATAGCCGTCTCCTTTCCTGAACATCGGCAGTACAAGTCCTGCCTTATACATTATACCATGTTCAGGTGGTTTTGTAAAGAGATTTCGCTGAAAAAAACAGAATTTTACGGAATTGTTTCATGTGAAACATTTCCCGTTTCCTCAATCTGCAACGGAATCAGAATCCGGTACTCAATGCGGTCAGGAAACTGCTGTTTCTTCACCTCTGCCTCAATCCCAGCAACCTGCATTGTCTCCACTGCCTTGTTAATCGTATTCACGAACAGCCGTACATCCCGGAATAGCACACTTCGTTTTTTCAGGCTTTCCTGCTCCTGCTTCCGTTCCAGCATTGTGTCGATGTATCGTTCAGTTTTATCCACATTCAGCCCAAGCCGCACAATCTTATCAAGCACCTTCTTCCGCTCCTCCGCAGTGGACAGCCGCAGCAGCGTCCGTGCATGACGTTCCGTAAGCCCATGCTCCAGAATAAAACACCGTTCCTCCTCCGACAGCCGCAGCAGCCGCAGCTTGTTCGCAATCGTACTCTGCGCCCTCCCAAGCCGCATAGCCGTATCCTCCTGCGTCATACCATAGAACGAGATCAGCTTTTCGAGTGCCGCAGCTTCCTCAAAGCAATTCAGATCCTCCCTCTGAATATTCTCGACCAACGCAAGAATTGCAGAGTTCCTGTCATTGATCTCCATTACAATGCAGGGAACCGTCGTAAGCCCCGCCAGCTTCGCAGCTCTCAGCCTGCGTTCTCCGGCAATCAATTCATACTGTTCCCCGACCTTCCTGACACAAAGAGGCTGTAGAATTCCATTCTGCCGGATACTGTCCGCCAGCACACGCAATTCTCCAAGCGGAAAACGCACCCTTGGCTGATGTCTGTTCGGTTGAATCTCCTCCACAGAAATCTGCAACACCCGTTCCTCCGTCTTTTCCCTCGTAAAAGCAAATAATCCCGCCATACTGCGCACCTCCAAACTTGATAAGTTCATTATACCACAGTCCTGAATGCGCCGGCAAAGAAAAAATCCGTTATTTCTGAAGAAAATAACGGATTTCCGTACATATTCGCCCCCACTCACAAAGGCTTCTGCCTGATCTGACCGCTATTGCGTGGATATTTTGTCGGAGTCGGGCTACACTTTTTCACGACAAAAATCACACGTTCATCTCCTCCCGGAAGGGAATAGCGCACATCCTCCTCAGAATGACCGCCAAGCATCCGGATCCCCTGCAATGCCGGCCGAATCTCCTCATTTGGCCCCTTCATCGCCATCCAGTAACCATTCTGCTTCACGAACGGGAGAGAATACTCAGCCAGAACAGGCATCGCAGCAACGGCCCTTGCCGTCACAGCATCAAATCGTTCCCGATATTCCTGTTTTCTTGCAAGCTCCTCCGCACGCCCGTGAATCGTCCTGTATGTAATTCCGAGCTTCTCCCGCAACGCATCGAGGAACACAATTCTCTTGTTCAGGCTATCCAGCAAGGTAATATCCAGATCAGGCCGCACAATACACAGCGGCACACCGGGAAATCCGGCACCACTGCCAATATCCAGAACAGCGCCGCCCTCCGGCAGGTAGCTTCCGCACTTCACAGCAAGCAGCATACTATCCAGAAAATGCTTCCGCAGAATTTCATTGCCCTCAGTCACCGCCGTCAGATTGACCTTTTCATTATATGCCACCAAAAAAGCAGCATAAACCTCCATCATCTCGTATGTTTCACGTGAAACATCCACGCCGCAGTCATGAAACAGCGCAGCAACTTGTTCAAACGCCGGCAGCATGCAATCCCTCCTTATGTTGTTCCAGCCAAACGAGCAATACAGAAACATCAGCAGGCGAAACCCCGGAAATTCTCGAAGCCTGTCCGATGCTGACGGGCTTACGCTTGTTCAGCTTCTCAGCGGCCTCCAACCGAAGCCCCCGCACATCAGAGTAATCAAGATCCGCAGGCAGCCTCTTATCCTCCAGCTTTTTTGCCAGCAAAATCGCATCATTCTGCTTCTGAATATATCCGGCATACTTAATCTGGATCTCAACCTGTTCTCTCTCCTCCTGCGTCAGAGCAGGCCGCTCCGGGTCAAACGCTGCAAAATCGTCATATCCGATCTGCGGACGCCGTATCAGATCAGCCGCCTTACATCCCGTCTGCAACGGCGCAGTCCCATGCGCCGCAAGCACGGCATTCAACCCCTCCGAAGGCGCAATATTGCACTTTTCAAGGCGCTTGATCTCATCCTCCACATGCGCATATTTCAGCAGCATCGCCTGGTACCGTTCCTCCGGCAAAAGCCCTATTTTACGTCCAATGGGCATCATTCTGAAATCCGCATTATCCTGCCGCAGCACCAGCCGGTACTCACTCCGGGACGTCATCATCCGGTAGGGGTCGCTGCATCCCTTTGAAACCAGGTCGTCAATCAGCGTCCCGATATAGGAACCGGAGCGTTCAAAAATCACAGGTTCCCGTCCCTTCGCTGCAAGAGCGGCGTTAATTCCGGCCACAATTCCCTGTGCCGCAGCCTCCTCATACCCTGAGCTTCCGTTAAACTGCCCGGCACCGTATAAACCACGCAAATCCTTGCATTCCAGCGTCGGCCAGAGTGCCGTCGGGTCTACACAATCGTACTCAATCGCATACGCCGGACGAAGAATCTCCACATGCTCCAGCCCCTTGATCGTTCTCAGAAAAGCCAACTGCACCTCCTCAGGCAGCGAGCTGCTCATCCCTTGCAGATAATATTCCTCCGTACTCAGCCCCATCGGCTCTATAAAGAGCTGATGGCGTTCCTTGTCCGCAAATCGAACGACTTTATCCTCGATAGATGGGCAATATCTTGGCCCCACTCCCTCAATCCGTCCGGCATAGAGAGGCGACCGATGCAGATTTTCCCGAATCACACGATGTGTCTCCGCATTGGTATAGCTCACATAACAGCTTACCCGGTTCTCCATGCGACTACCGTCGTTTAAGAACGAAAACGGCGTAATAGCGTCATCTCCGTCCTGTCGTTCGAGCACATCAAAATCAATGCTCCGCCGGTGCACCCGGCATGGCGTCCCGGTCTTGAACCGGCGCAGCGGCAGATACTCCCGCAGACTCTCCGCAAGCGCATTGGCCGGCAATGCGGCATCAGGCCCACTCTCATAGGAAGCCTCCCCCACATGAATGACGCCCTTGAGATAAGTACCCGTTGCAATAATGACCCGCCCCGCATAGTACGCCGTCCCAAGCCGTGTCACAATACCCTGAATCTGCCCGTGTTCCGCCAGAATCTTTACAGCCTCGCCCTGCTTGACGAACAAATTTTCCTGCTTCTCACAGACCTGCTTCATGTAATTATGATACATCACCCGGTCTGCCTGCACCCGCAGGCTATGCACCGCCGGGCCCTTCCCCCTGTTGAGCATCCGACTCTGTAAAAAGCACGCATCTGCGGCCTTTCCCATCTCACCGCCAAGTGCGTCAATCTCCCGCACAAGGTGCCCCTTCGCCGTCCCGCCAATGGACGGATTGCAGGGCATATTGGCAATCTGATCGAGCGAGATTGTCAGCAGCAGCGTCCTGCATCCGAGTCTTGCCGCCGCAAGTCCCGCCTCTACACCTGCATGACCCGCACCGACCACAATCACATCATACTGATTCTCCATACTTCCTCCAAAAGGCTATTTTCCGACACAAAACCGCTCAAACACCGTATCCGCCACCCGGTCGGTGATCCGTTCACCGGTAAGCTGCAACAGTGCCTCAGCCGCCGCATCCAGACAGACCGTCACTGCATCAAAAGCCATGCCCATCTGCAACGCCTCCAGCGCCTCCTGCACAGCCTCCACAGCCGTCCGCAGGCAGTCCCGCTGGCGTTCATTGGCAATCATACCATCCTCCCAGGCACCGCCCTGCCGCTGGGCAAACCGTTCCACAGCAGCCTCCAGCGTCTTGAGATTATCCTCGTTCTTAGCCGATATTTCTACAATTTCAGCATATTCACCCGCAGGTGTCCAGCACTGTCCCTTATCGGATTTATTGCAAACACAGATCGTCCGCTCCACCGGAAGCCGTTCAAGCAGCGCCGCATCCGCATCCGAGCACGGTTCAGAGGTATCAAACACCGCCAGCACAAGCTCCGCCTCCTGCAAATGCTGCAACGACCGTTCCACGCCGATTTTCTCAATCGGCTCATCCGTCTCATGCACCCCGGCAGTATCGGAAAGCCGCAGCCGGTACGCACCGATGCGCACCTGTTCCTCCACAACGTCCCTTGTCGTCCCGGCAATATCTGTCACAATACTCCGCTCACACCCGGAGAGCGCATTGAACAGGGTGGATTTCCCGACATTCGGCCGCCCGACAATGGCAGTCCGCAGCCCCTCCCGCAGTATCCGCCCGTAGTCATAGGTTGCAAGCAGCCCCCGCATATCACCGAGCAGCTCCTTCAGCCGCAGTTCCATCGCACCGCCGTCCACTTCCGGAATATCCTCATCCGGATAATCCGCCCAGACCGCCAGATCCGAGAGCAGCTCCAGCAGTACCCGTGACAGCCGCTGAATCCGCCGGAAGGTAGCCCCATCCCGGAGCGCCCTTGCACACTGCAATTCCTTCTCACCGGAAGCCGCAATCACATCCGCAACCGCCTCCGCCTGTGTCAGGCTTAGCTTTCCGTTCAGGAACGCCCGTCTGGTAAATTCCCCGGCACCCGCAAGCCGCACCTCACTGCACAGCACCGCCCGCAGCAGCCGCTCTGTCAGATACCGGCCTCCGTGGCAGGAAATCTCCGCCACATCCTCCCCGGTATAGCTATGGGGTGCCCGGAACACCGTCAGCACCACATCATCGAGCCGCACACCGTCCTGTACAAAGTACCCATACCCACAGGTATACCCAGCCATATCCAGCGGCGAGCATCCTCTGACCGGCACAAACACCTCAGCCGCACGCTGCACCGCATACGGCCCGGAAATCCGGATAACAGCCATGCCGCCCGACCCGTGCGGCGTAGCGATCGCTGCGATCGTATCCATAGTCTCCTCCTAAAATAAGAGGCTGAACGAACCGTCCAGCCTCCCTTGCATTAAAATTCAATCTTTCCATACAGACCCGCATTGATCTCGTCCTCAGCCTTGGGACGCTTATAGTCCTTCTCAAAGGACGTCTTCATGGAGTCCATCGAAATACGCTCCGGCGGCGTATCGGGGTTTCTTCTGCGGCCGCCGTCTCTCCTGCGGCGGTCATCTCTGCCGCCTCTGCCTCTGCGGTCATCATGATCCCGGCCGCCTCTGCGTCTCTGGGGTCTTGCATTGGTCGAGGAAATCACAACCTTGCGGAACGGCTCCTCACCGATACTCTTGGACTGCACGCCCTCAATCTCCGCAATCGCAGAGTGAATGATGCGCCTCTCATACGGATTCATCGGCTCCAGAGTCATCTGTCTGCCGCTGCGCAGCACATTCTTCGCAATCTTGGCCGCCAGCTCCTCCAGCGTCTTGCGGCGGCGCTCACGGTAGTTCGCACTGTTCAGAATAATTCTGTAATACTCCTTGTCGCCTCTGTTGGCAATCATGAATGTCAGATATTGCAGCGCATCGAGCGTCTCGCCCCTCTTGCCGATGACAGCGCCGTTGTTCGCAGCCACAATGTCAATCATTGCGCTCTCCGCACCGGCCTTCACCTCAAAGGTTGCCTCCACGCCCATCTGCTCCAGAATCCCTGCAAGGTAATTCTTTGCACGTTCAATCTTTGCCAGCGCAGCCTCAGAGGGCTCCCCAACGATCAGCTCCTCATCAAACGGCACCTTCTCAGGCTTTGCATCAGCCTGTTCAGCGGCCGCATTCTCCGGCGCAGGTGCAGCATCCTCAGCCGCCGCAGCCGCCTCAGCCGGCTCCGCAGTCTCCTCAGCCGTCACAGCCTCCACAGCAGGTGTGACCTCATCCGCCTCCTGCACAGCAGGTGCAGCCTCCCCGGCAGCAGAATCTGCCTCAGCGCCGCTCACTGCCTGCTCGGTCTGTGCAGGCTCCGCAGCCTGTACATCATCCTCCACCGTATCGTACTCGACAACAGGCGGCACAGCAATCTCATGCTTGGTCTGGCGATGATCCTCTGCCGAAATATCAATGGAGTCGTAGGTCGCCTTCACCTTGGCCTGTCCCTTCACAATCCCAAGGAATCCACGCTTCGGCTCCTCAAGAATTTCAAACTTGATGTCCGATTCAGCAACCCCCCAGGTCTTGGCCGCCAGTTCCTTAGCCTTCTCGACCGTCTTTTCCGTAAAAATCTGTGTCATGGTACGACCTCCTACTTCTTTTTCTTCTTCTTTGTCAGTTTCACAGGAGCCTCATCCGGCACTTCTTCCTCACCGTATTTTTCCGCCATCCGTCTTCTTGCTTCCCGGATAACATTCGTGTTGTACTCCTCAATTTCCGACCTGGAAGGTCTGCGTTCGCCGTCGTCATCGGAATACCGCACTCTGTTGGACGGGCCGCCGGCAAGTCTTGCCTCAGCACCGCCGCCCTCCTGCTGCCGCAGCAGTTCCTGCTGCTGTTCCATCAGTCTCTGCATCATAGTCGGTCTGCGGTTCGACTTCTTGGCCTTCTCACGCTCCGCCTCACCGATCTTTCTGACTCTCTCCTCATTGAACCATGCATAAAGCAGAACGCTCTGCACAAACGAGAAAGCCGAGGAGCACATCCAGTAGAAGCCGACACCGGCCGGCACCGTAAACGCCAGCCATACCGAGAACAGGGGCATGAAATAGAGCATTGCATTCATAGCGCCCATATTCGGCATATCCGGATTCCGTTTGCGCTGCATGTGCTGCATATAGATCGTCATACCAAGCTGCAACAGACCCGACAGAATCGGAATCAGGAACAGGAATACCGTAGAATTCTGTGCCGGCTTCCAGTTCGGCGTCTCGCTCAGATTGGTGCTGCCGATCTTGAAGGTATCTGCAAATTTCGCAACCGTCGGAACAAATTCCTGGTCAATCGCAGCAAGCTTCTGGACAGTCGCATTACCATCCTTATCATACACCGTCACCTCGCCGCTCTGCACAACAGCCTGGAATTCCTCGGACTTTCCGTCCTGAAGCATCTTCCCCATGAGGATCAGCTCCTCACGCATGCCGTTCTTGCCCAGCAGCTTCTCGGTGGCGGCCCTGTCATCATCAATCTGCAAGACAATGGCCTTGGCCTCCTCGATGACAGGCTTATTGTAATCCATGATATACGTCATCGGCTTGTACACAACCGCAAGCACGCCCCACAGCAGAATCAGCGGGATAAACGACGTCAGGCAGGAGGAATACGGATTGATATTCTCCTCCTGATACAGCTTCGACTGTTCAAGCTGCAACTTCTCCGGCTCATTGCGGTACTTTTCCTGCAATTTCCTGAGCTTCGGAGACAGAAGCTGCTGCCTCGCCGCATTCTTCTGCTGCTTATATGTCACAGGGAACAGCAGCAGCTTTGTAAACAGCGTAAAGAGAATTATGGCAATACCATAATTTCCCACCCAGTTGTAGATCAGCTTCATAATAAAGCCGAGCGGCACACCGATGATGTTAATGATAAAATTCAATTTTTGTTACCTCATTCCTTATTATCCAAGCCTGTTGATTCTCTGTCTGTTTTCTCCTGAACTGTCTCCTGCCGCATCCGGTAATAATTGATCCGCCGCCAGGAAACCTCCTGCGGAACCTCATCCACGCCGCCCCTTGCCCAGGGATGACAGCGCAGTATCCGCAGCACAGCGAGCACCAGCCCCTTGCAGAAACCGAAGCGCTCCACCGCCGTCAAAGCATACCCGGAGCAGGACGGATAATACCTGCAACAGGGCGGAAACAGCGGCGAAATCAGCCGTCTGTAGCCCTTGATGAGCAGTATCAGAAGATATTTCATGCCTGTCTGCCCTTTGGTTCCGGAAGTGCCTCTCCCGCATAGATCTTATGCAGACCGGGGATTCCGTGCCGCCCCAGGCTGTCACTGAGCACCTGGGATTTGACTGTCACCAGTCTCGGCCTTGCCACAATGACAACATCAAGACCGATGGGCGCAGCAAGCTCATTTTCACGCCAGGCCTGCCGGATGAGCCTTCTTGCCCGGCTCCGGCAGACCGCATTGCCGACTTTCTTCCCGGTGGTAATGCCAAGCCGGTTCACGCCCAGCTTGTTTTTCCGTGCATAGAGGATGACAAACGGCAGCACGATGCACTTTCCCTTACGGTAGCACATCTGAAAATCTCTGTTTTCCTTCAGGATATCCGTATACATCATCACGCACATTCCCCCGGCGGTCGTCCCTCTGCGATAAAACAAAAAGACCACAAATGCATGATTTGTGGTCTGACTCGTCAGTGGGAAAGTCTCTTTCTGCCCTTTGCTCTCCTACGAGCTAAAACCTTTCTGCCGTTTCTGTCGGACATTCTCTTCATGAAGCCATGTTCCTTTTTTCTATGGATCTTCTTCGGCTGATACGTTCTTTTCATTGCAGGTCTCCTCCTCTCGCACATGCCGGCATCCTCAGCCCAACGCCGATGACCGCCGACTTAAATCCCAGAGCACAGGTGCATGACCCTGCTCTTATACCCTACTATTATAACTGAAACAAGCCCCCGTGTCAAGAGGGTTTTGTGATTTTTTCCGAATTCCCATAAAAACGACAAAACCCCCGTGTGGAAATCGTGATATTTACACAAAATCCCCGCATTTTCCACAGCCTCTCCGGCAGATTCCCTCCCACAAAAACACCTGTCCTCGTCACAAATACACAAAAACCCCACTCTCACGCACCGTCACTTTATACAAAATCAGACTTGACAGCCCACAAAAAACAGAGTATAATAGTAAGTGGGTTTTTGCACCGTTCGTCTGACAAAAATTTAACAGACCCGGTGTCCCGGTATTAACAAAATGAAACGTGGAGGTACGCACAATGAGCAGAGTTTACAATTTCAGTGCAGGCCCGGCTGTTCTGCCGGAGGAAGTGCTGCAGGAATGCGCAGCAGAAATGATGGATTACAAGGGCTGCGGCATGTCCGTTATGGAGATGTCCCACCGTTCCAAGGTTTACGATCAGATCATCAAGGAAGCAGAAGCTGATCTCCGTGACCTGATGAATATCCCGGACAACTACAAGGTGATCTTCCTCCAGGGCGGCGCATCTCTGGTATTTGCAGAGGTACCGATGAACCTGATGAAGAACGGCAAGGCTGCCTACATCATCACCGGCCAGTGGGCAAAGAAGGCTGCTGCCGAGGCAGAGAAGTACGGCGAAGTCGTAAAGGTTGCATCCTCCGCTGACAAGACCTTCTCCTACATCCCGGACTGCTCCGACCTGGACATCCCCGAGGATGCAGACTATGTATACATCTGCGAGAACAACACCATCTACGGCACCAAGTTCTGGGAGCTCCCGAACACCAAGGGTCACATCCTGGTATCTGATGTATCCTCCTGCTTCCTGTCCGAGCCGATTGACGTCACCAAGTACGGCGTTGTATACGGCGGTGTACAGAAGAACGTCGGCCCGGCCGGTGTGCAGATCGTCATCGTCCGTGAGGATCTGATCGCAGACGGCCCTGCCTTCAAGCAGACTCCCACCATGTGCAACTGGAAGATCCAGGCAGACAACGACTCCCTGTATAACACACCTCCCTGCTATGGCATCTATGTATGCGGCAAGGTCTTCAAGTGGATCAAGAAGATGGGCGGCCTTGAGGGCATGAAGAAGCACAACGAGAAGAAGGCAAAGATCCTGTACGATTTCCTCGACCAGTCCAAGCTGTTCAAGGGCACCGTCGAGAAGAAGGACCGCTCCCTCATGAACGTACCGTTCATCACCGGCGATGCAGATCTTGATGCCAAGTTTGTTGCCGAGGCAAAGGCAGCCGGCTTCGAGAACCTGAAGGGTCACAGAACCGTCGGCGGCATGAGAGCCTCCATCTACAACGCAATGCC
>JAFXOO010000475.1 GCA_017528675.1 Oscillospiraceae bacterium
AATGAGAACGGAAAGCAAGGCAGAGTGAAACGGGGGAAAATCCGCGCACTGATCGATCGTCTTCGGACATACAAGGGGGGAAATCTGCCGTTTAGTCGATGATCCTATTGTTCCATTTACAAACAATCAGGCAGAGCGTGATCTGCGCATGGTCAGAATGAAGAGTAAGGTCATCGGTACTTTCCGCTCAGAACAGGGTGCTAAAGATTTCCTGTTGTTGAAGTCTCTGACCTCTACCGCCGCAAAAGCTGAATTCACTGCGTTCGATGCACTGCATTCTTTGTTTCAAGGACAGTTGGCTTGGAGGACTGAATAGTTACGTACATTGAATCATTTTGGGTATTATTTGAGCCTCCTTTGCAGGAGGCTCATTACTATGTTGATCCATTGCCAGAACTGCACGTTGTGCGTGGAATATTGTATAGTAGGAACGATTTACGGCACTACGGAATGCATTTGGTTTCATAATGCATTGATGTTTAATCTCTGTACCAGCATTGTACTTTAGGCCCAGCAACTCCTTTACTATTGTAGGGTGTAATATCCACACAAATGTACAGGGCAACTGAAGCTGAGATGATTTTCAACTTGCTTGATGAGGATTGACCTTTATCATAATAATCTAGGAAATAATTGCCTATTGCTTCGTAATCCTCTCTTGCTTCAGCCGCATCCAGAAGGAATACCTCGTATTTATAATATGAATATGTTCCACTGACATTCAGGTAGTAGGTACCCCCCTCTTTTGCTGATGTAGAATAGATGATTTTTGATGATGTGATCTTAGGTTTTGCTTCTGTTGGAGGTTGAGTGGGAGCCTGTGTAGGTTTCTCGGTGGGCGGCTGCGTCGGAGCCTGTGTAGGCGCTTCAGTTGGCTTCTCCGTAGGTGGCTCAGTCGGATCGGTAGCCGGCTGCGGCGGCGATGCAAGGTAATCCAGCAGGCTCATGGTACCGCCCGCACCGACATAGGCTGCATAGATCAGGACTGTCGCTGCATCCGATGCATTGACGGTTTTATCAAAATTCACATCGGCAGCAGTTGTTTGTGCATCTGTCAAGCCGTAGCTGCCGCCTGCACCGATCGAAGCCGCTGCGATCAGGATCTGTGCTGCATCGCTGGCATTGATCATACTGTCATCATTGACATCACCAAGCGGAAGCTCCTTTTCAGGTTCAGTGGGTGGTTCTGTGGGATCTGTCATGGGTTCTGTCGGAGGTTCGGTGGGAGCCTGTACATTCACAGTGAACTGCACGGCGTTGTACTGTTGATCGTAGACTGTAATGATCGCTGTTCCGCCGGACAAGGCTGTTACCAGGCCATTTGACGATACGATTGCAACATTTGGATTGCTGGAAGAATAAGCCAGGCCGGATTTGTTTGCAGTGATCTGGTGTTGTTCGCCGGCTTGGAGGTTAATCGTTTCCGTTAAGAGCTCAAGTGCGGCTTCTGTTGTCGTTTCAGTCTTTGTTTCTGTTGTGGTCGTAGTTGAGGTGGCAGTTGTTGGAGATGTTGAAGCGGTGGTAGTTGAGGTCGTTGCAGTAGTTGTTGCAGATGTTGAAGCGGTGGTAGTTGAGGTCGTTGCAGTAGTTGTTGCTGATGTTGAAGTGGTGGTAGTTGAGGTCGTTGCAGTAGTTGTTGCAGATGTTGAAGTGGTGGTAGCAGTTGAAGTCGTTGCGGTAGTTGTTGTGACTGATGTGGTGGCCGTTGTGGCGGCAGTTGTCGTTGCATAGGGATCCGGCAGAATTGTCAGGTTGAATACGGCTTCATAGATGTCTGCGTTTAAAACAGCCGTGCCGTCTGCCTCTGCTGTCTGCTGTAGTTCAAGCTTTAGTTCACCTGTAAATGGCGCATTGGGATAGAGGCTCATCGGCACCTTGTCTTGGTTACGTTCTGATGTGAATGTATCACAGATAAAGCTGAATTCCGCACAAGGATTCTGGAAAAATTGTATTGTTCCAATAGGCTTTCCGTCACTGCGGGACACAATTGCATAAAAATCGAAACTCTGTCCTGCTGTGAGAGTTGGGAAAGAAGAAGGAAGACTGATGGTGTAAAGTATCCCGGTTTCCTGTGGAGCGGGATAAAATGCTATTTTATGATAATTGGCATATCTTTCTGCATATGAGCCTTTTTTGCCGTAAATCAGTACCCATGGATCGTGTCGAATATTGCCTTTTTCGATTCTTGTAACGCTTTCCGGAATAGTGATGCATAACCTGTCATTATTGGCAAATGTATTCTCCTGGATGACAGATATCCCATCCGGGATATTGACATATTGCAGGTTGTCGCATCCATAAAATGCATATTCGCCTATGTACTTCACGCTATCCGGTATGGTTATGCTGATTATTTCGTTTTTACGTGCAAAGGCGTTATCACAGATGGAGTGTACTGTTTCCGGAATTTCGACAGAACCAGAACACCTTGATCCGTCAAGTAGGTTACCGTTGACGATGAACAATGGGTTTTGTGAAAGCCTTTCCTCCATCCATGGGGTTCCCCCAAAGGCATCGTTTCCAATTGTCTGTACACTATCCGGGAGGATAATCGTCGAAAGATGGGTGCAGCCGCCAAAGGCAAAACAACCAATCGTTGTTACACTGGAGGGGATTTTCACGGATATCAGACCATCACAGCCTTGAAATGCATCTTCACCAATACAGGTGACACCGTCCGGTATGGCAACATTTCCTTGACAGTTTGACCCGTCAATCAAAATACTGCTTACCATCACAAGCGGATTCTCCGACTGTTTAGCGCTCAGCCAGGGCGTCATTTCAAAAGCTCTGCCTCCGATGCTTGTGACGCTGTCCGGAACGGTCATTTCATACAAGTGTATGCAGCTATCAAATGCATGGGTTCCAATGCTTGTGACGCTGTCTGGAATGGTCATTTCATACAGTTCTGTGCAGCTATAAAATGCTTCGTCCCCGATGCTTGTGACGCTGTCCGGAATGGTGACTGAACGAAGTGCAGCATTGTTGTAGAATGCACGTTCGTTAATGCTTGTGACACCGTAAGGAATGCTGACATGACCTACGCTTGCAGTTCCGTCAATCAGAATGTGATTGACAATGACAAGCGGGTTTTCTTGTTTTCTGGACTCAAACCAGGGCGTACTATAAAAAGCGCCGACACCAATCTCCGTGACACTCTCCGGAATGGATATGACTGATAACTGCGGACAGTTGTAAAAAGCCTCTTTCCCAATCGTTGTAACGCTCTTCGGTATAGATACTTCCAATAGGTTGGGAAGCCCTGAGAATGCATTTTCGGAAATACTTGTTATACCTTCCTCAATAATCAGATTTTGCGCACTATCCAGAATTTCAAACTGGTTATAATGGTAATCTTCATAGCCAAATTCGCATATGTCACCTGATCCGCTTATGGTCAGTGTTCCATCTGCAAGCAGCTTCCAGGTTACATCTACGCCGAATGTACCGGAATAGATGATCTCCGCCGCCTTTGCCGATACAATAACGGGAATTGTATGCTGTACTCCCTGCACTGGTACACACAGCAGTCCCATACAAACCGCCGTTGCCGCAGAAATCAGTCTTTTCAGTAATCTCATTGCATTCCCTCCCTTTTTATTTCTTCAAAGTTACGACTTGACAAAACACCCCTCAATCCCCCGCACGATCCCCTCTGCAAGCTTCTCCTGATACGCCGGATCATTAAGCAACCGGTCTTCCTCAGGATTGGTCATGAAACCACATTCGATCATGATGCACGGCACCTCTGCCCAGTTCTGGCCGGTGTAGTTGTCATTCTGGACAATGCCACGGTTCTGGGCACCGACTGTCTCACAGAGGATCGGCTGGATGATCTGCGCATATTGATAGCTCTGTGCAGCGATGGCGTTGCTTTCGCTGACATAGAGCCCGATACCAGTGGCTTCGGGGTTATCCGATGCATCACAGTGGATGCGCAGCATCAGATCAACACCGTATTCGTTCATCATTTTTGTCCTCTCCTGGTTGGAGAGGTTGACATCGTGCGTTTCCCGTGTCATGTAGACCGTGGCGCCTTCTGCTTCAAGCTCCGTCCGGAGCGCCAGCGAGAGGTCGAGGTTTGTGACATATTCCGGAATTCCCGTTGCCACGCCAGTCGTACCGCTCTTGACCTTGTCCTTGGTTGTTGGATTCCAGGGCGCAATAGCCTCCTGCTCTGAATTGCCGTGCAGCTGATGGCCGGGATCAATGCCGATCTTAATGCCATAGAGCTTGCCTGCTGCCTCTGTGTGAAGCTCGCTTTCGGGCGCTGTTACAGCTTCGGTCACAGACTCCGTGTCAGGCAAAGCGGCTTCTGTGATGACCACAGCGAGCGTTTCAGGTGCGGTATTCGTTTGCTGTTCTGTTATAACGGGCTCTGACGAGCCGCTATAGGTCTCCTGTACAGGAGACGAGCAGCCCGTCAGAATAACCGCTGTCAGCAGCACTGCTGCGATTCTGTTCTTCATATCAGCTCACCGAAACCATCTTGTAGCTGACGTAACCGGTTTTACCATTATAGCTGATATGGTACCAATATCCGTCAAAATCGAGGATTGTGAATGTTGTGCCACGCTTGATGGTCTCCACAACATTGTTGTTGTTCTCCTTGGAGGGGGAACTGCGGACATTGCATTCCGCCACATCCACATAGCCCTGCGTTGCAGAATAGCTCTTGTCCTGCGCTGCAGGCGGTGTTCCCATCGTGATGGATTTCGTCTGCACGTAGCCCATCAGGTCATAGCCGCTGCCACTGTCCGTACCGATATAATAGAAGCCGTTGTAGGTGCCGTAGACGGTCACCGCATCGCCTTTGTAAAGCTTGTCGGCTTCGCGCTTCTGTCCGGTTGTGGAGGCAGATTTGTAGATGTAGCAAGATTCCACAGAACAGTAAGCATTTCGTCCGCTGTCGTATTCTTCGTAGTCCGAATAGGATTTCGGTTGCGCTATCCCTTCTGCATCATATTCCACAATAATCGTTTCAGCAGAAGGCGTATCGGCTGCAGGCGCTTCTGCGGGCTGCACCTCCGCTTGCTGCTGCGGCTCCGGCTTAGTGAACGTCACTTGCTCCGCCTTCATATACCCGGAGATGTCATCCAGCTTCACCTGATACCATTGCCCCTGCAATCCGTAGATCTCGATTGCATCTCCGGTAAAGCCTCTTGCTACAGCGGTTGAGGTCTCGTCAGGCATCTGATAAATCAGCGCATATTCTGCGCTGCCGGCATTGACATATCCGTTGGAAACAGCAGCTTGTTCAGCAGTCTGTGCTGTGCTTTGAGCGGCACTTTCCACAGGTGCCTGCGGCGCAAGCTCTGTTTGGTTCATACCGCAGCCGGTCAGTGCAAGCACCGATATCAGGTAAAGACTCAGTGCTTTTCTTCTCATAGATACACCTCCTTATGGATGAAGATATTATCCGCCGAAGTCAATATAGTTTGCATCAACCCAGCCATAATAGTCACCGTCATCTGCATCATACAGCTCGTACCATTCCACGCCGTAGGAATAGCAATAGTTGACTGCCTTGACGCTCCAGTCATGTCCGAGGCTTTCCCTTACATACGCTTCCTTGCCGTTGTTTACAACATAATCGGTCGTGAAGCTGCAGATTTTATAGCCGTGCGTGTTGATGAATCCATACATATTACAAGGTGTAACATTAGCACTTTGCGGTTTCGGCTGAGAAACAGGCATATCGCCGCGGCAGGATACTGCATCGCCGGCTGTATCGTCAATGCTGTAGGGAGTTACATTGGCTGTCACATAGGAAAATACGGATCCGGCTGTCAAACGAACCTTGGAATCACTCGATTTGAATTGTCCGAGATCCTCATAATCACCGCTGCTGTAATAGGCGCGGGCACTGTAAACATAGTACGCATAGGAACCGCTGACATTCAAATAGAATGTTCCGCCGTCACCGCCGCCGGAGGTGTCCACTATGATATTGGCGGAGCAAGTCGGCTTCTGGACTGGCTGCGTTGGTGCCTGTGTAGGCTGTTCTGCCGGCTTTTCTGCAGCAGGCGGAGCTGTTTCCTTGACGGGCTCCGAGAATGTCACGAACTCTGCCGGGAGATAGCCGGTCACGGAGCCGAATTTCACCCGGTACCAGTTGTTTTCGATCGAATAGATATCTACTGTATCGCCGGTATAGGCTCTTGCGAGCGTAGAAGAACTGGTATCCGCTGCTTCATAGATCGTTGCATAGGCATTACTTCCTGCGTCGATGTAGCCGGAGGAGATGATTTTGTCTTCCTGCGCAGGTGACGCTGTTGCCTGTACAGGCGCTTCTGTCGAAGTCGCCGGTGCAGATGCAGCAGGCGGCTCTTGATCGGCAGGCTTTCTTGTTGCAATAAATACGATGATACCGCCGACAAGCAGCACACCGGCAATTGCACCAACGATGATGAGCGGAACAGGAGGTCCTTGCTTTATGGGTGTGAAATGATAGTGATCCTCAAAATCGGTTTGGGCTGATATAGGATCGGGATTTGTTGAGGAATACGTAGTATGCCGATACCTTGATCCCGGCTTGCTGTAATCAACGAACGATTCGTCTTGAGATGGAGAACCTTTAGAAGTGAACTTATCTGAAATGGTATCAACTGCGTCTGTAACTCTTTGCTTGACCGCGCTCACTTTCTGCTTTGTTTCATCGGAGGTTAGTTTTTCTTTTGCAAGATTGATTGCATCCTCTGCCTTCTGCTTTAGAAGCGTAACCTTTTCCATTACTTCATCTGCTGATGGGAGCGTGGGATCATTTACAGAATATGACGGATCATCGAATGAGGACGTATATTCTTTAACTGCATAGTCAGATTCCATATCTCCGTTTTCTTTGATTTCGTATTGATTCTGTGCGTTGTTTTCCGATGATTCAGCATCACTGACACTTCTATATCCATAAGCAAGTTGGCTGTCCATCATCCACATAACTTGACCACCTCACTGTAGTATGATTTATCTGGAATTATTCCCTGAAAAATACCAGAATATCGTCCTGATAGAATTCGTTTACCATCGATTCCCCCCAGATCATAAGCCACCAATTCCAGATACGGCCAACACAACCTATTTTTCTGCG
>JAFXOO010000476.1 GCA_017528675.1 Oscillospiraceae bacterium
AGTATTACAAGCCGGGCGACTACCGCACGGAAATCGCATACATGGGCTGTCGCACCAGAGTCATCGGTAATGTACATGATCCGAGCAGGGAGATTGTCACAGGCAGAGGCAATCTGAGCTTTACCTCCATCAACCTGCCTCGTCTTGCAATTGAGTCTGACCATAACATTGATACTTTCTATGAGAAGCTTGATGCCATGATGGATCTTGCCATCGATCAGCTTCTTGACCGTTTCCGCATCCAGTGTTCCAAAAAGGTGCGCAATTTCCCGTTCCTGATGGGTCAGGGCATCTGGATGGATTCCGAGCATCTCAGCCCGGATGACAGTGTTGGTGAAGTTCTGAAGCACGGTACTTTGTCCGTTGGATTCATAGGTCTGGCGGAAACGCTGAAATGTCTGATTGGTGAGCATCACGGCGAAAGCGAAAGGGCTCGTAAACTCGGTCTTGAGATTATCACCAGAATGCGCCGCCGCCTGGATGCGGAAGCAGAAAAGCGCAAGCTCAATTTCTCGCTTCTGGCGACACCGGCAGAAGGCCTGTCCGGCCGCTTCGTCCGGATGGATGCCAAAAAATACGGCATCATTCCAGGTGTTACTGACCGTTCGTACTATACCAACTCATTCCATGTGCCGGTTTATTACCCGATCAGCGCCTTTGACAAGATCCGGATTGAGGCGCCTTACCATGAGCTGACCAATGCAGGACATATCAGTTATGTGGAACTCGACGGCGATCCGCTTCAGAACCTCTCTGCATTTGAGAAGGTTATCCGCTGCATGAAGGAATCCGGTATCGGTTATGGTTCTATCAACCATCCGGTTGACCGTGATCCGGTTTGCGGTTATACCGGTATCATCGGTGACTGCTGCCCGATGTGCGGCAGACCGGAACATGAACATAATCGGGTCGGTTTTGAGCGTATCCGCCGTATCACAGGCTACCTTGTCGGCACAATGGATCGCTTTAATGATGCGAAACGCAGCGAGGTTGAGGACAGAGTGAAACACGATACCTGAGAAATGACATACCCGGTTTACTCTCCGGATTTCCGGAGGGCAAAGCCGGTTTTAGGTTCAGATATCCGCCCTGGACGCAAGATAGAATGTATGACTTTCAGGGCTTTTGTTATAATAAAGATGAGATTTATGATGTTTTAGGAGGCCGATCCATGAAAAAAATGATTCTTTTACTTGCATGCATGCTGCTGATTTGCACAGGCTGTGCAGGGACAGAAAAAGAACCAGTTGAAACACAACCCGTGACTGAGGCACCCACGGAACCGACTGAACCCGAAACAACGGAACCGGCACCGACGGATCCCCCCAGAGATATCAAGGAAATGAAGTTCAATTCACTTGAGCAGGCCGAGAATCTGAGCGAGGATGATCTGTACTATATCGCCTCTCACGAATACTATACTTCAGATTTTGTTGATCTGGAGCCGTTTGACTTTTTTGGCCAGGATCTGGCGGTACTTTCGGATGACAATGGCTACGAGTTCTATGAGCAGTATGCCATTGAAATCTATCAATCCGAGGCAACCATTGAGGATACGGATGTCACCAAGCCTCTGAGTCCTCAACAGATTGAGGCAATTGCCCGTGAGCGTTCTCACGCTCTGGTCGGAGATAATTCAAAGGTCACAGAAGACGATGAAAACAATGACGGAGAAGAAAAGACCGGCCGCTCGGTCAGTGATGCACAGTACATCTTCTGTGGCGAGAATGATTCCTATGTGGAGTACAGCATCCGGTATAACGAGGTGCAGAAACAGGAACGGAACAATGAGATTGTAACGCTTGAGATGCCCCGTGCGTTCCGCCGTATGTATATGAAGAACATGCTGGATGTTGCCAGCGGATATAAGCGGGTACAGGTGCTGCTCGGAAATCTGAACAAGGAGTATTTGCAGCAGCAGCTTGATCTCCTCGTAGACCGTGAAAACGGCGTTGTGATCTATCGTGAGGTTACAGAGCGAGAGGATGAAAATGAAGGAGACTATTATCTCTATTCCTGGGTGCATGTTGATATCAGCCGTGGTAATTACGGCGCCAATGCGAAGGTGGTGCTGACGGAATCCAAGATTGCTGTCAACAAGGAAACCCACATCATCGAGCGTCTGCGTGAGGAAGAAATCAAATCCGTGGCGATCGAGGATTCGGCAATTCCGTGGCCGGTATTCTGACAGGAGGCGACTGTTATGCTGCGCATTTCCGATACAGTCAATGATTCCATTGTAGATGGTCCGGGTCTGCGCTTTACCATTTTTGTACAGGGCTGTCCGCACCATTGCAAGGGCTGCCATAACCCGCAGACACATGATTTTGAGGCGGGAACCGTCATCAACGAGCTGGAACTGCTGGAGCGGATCCGTAGCAATCCGCTTCTTGACGGTGTGACCTTCAGCGGCGGGGAGCCGTTTTGCCAGGCGAGGGCGCTGGCAACACTTGGACGGGAAATCAGGAAGCTTGGCTTGAATATTATGACCTACACCGGCTATGAGTTTGAGTTTCTGTTTCAGCACCGTGCTGAAAACGGAATCGGGGAACTGCTTGAAGTGACCGACTGGCTTGTGGACGGGCCGTTTGTGGAGGAGCTTCGCAGCCTGGAACTACATTTCCGTGGCAGTTCCAACCAGCGCATTCTTGATGTAAAGAAATGCTTTGAAGCCGGGTGCGCTGTTGAGGCTGTGCTGCCGTGAATTACACCTATATGCTGGAGTGTGCAGACGGAACGCTGTACACCGGTTGGACAAATGATCTGCAAAAGCGCCTTGCCGCACACAATTCCGGTCAAGGTGCTAAGTATACACGCTCCCGCAAGCCCGTCAGGCTTGTCTATGCGGAGAAGCACGAGGATCGACGGGATGCAATGCGCCGGGAGGTCGAAATCAAACGGCTTACCAGAACCCAAAAACTCCTGCTGATCGGGAACGAGCTGAATTGTGCTTTTCAGGATTGAATAACCCCCGCTGTTGTCAGCGAGGGTTATTATTATAGAATCTGTTCCATCTCAGTCTTTCGTGGGAGAAGTCCCATCGCTTCATAGAAGCGCATAGCACCCGGGTTGCAGCTCCAGACGTTCAGCGTGATGTTGTAGTAACCTTGCGACTTCGCATATTCTGTCACCTTCTGATAGAGCAGCGTTCCGACATGCTTGCCACGCATCGCTTCATCCACACAGATATCGTCAATGTACAGTGTTTTCATATCTGTCAGGACAGCATCGCCCTTCTGCTCCTTGTGAAAGCAGAACGCATGACCGACGGGTATATCATTTGCATTCACACAGACAAAAACCGGTGTGTTTTCGTCTCTTATGAGAGCACTCAGCTCCTCGGCATTGTATTTTGTCGCAGGCCCCCGGAACAGATCCGGGCGTCCGAGGTGATGTACCATATCCACCTGCAAGAGCAGGTTCAGAATCTGCGGAATGTCCCGCTCCGCAGCCCGTCTGACTTTGAATTCCATAGTATCCTCCATTCACTCAGAAAGCAAGGACTGATTTCCTGATAAATCAGCACTTCCCTCAGCAGAGAACCCCTGCGGCAGTTTGGCAGGGGTTCTGGTCGGTTATGCTCTCTTTACAAAATACTCCTCGTACCATACAAGGAAGGTGTAGATTGTCCAGACCTTGCGCCAGTTGTCGGAATTCCCGCCGACATATTCGTCATAAATTGCCTGGATTTCATCGACATTGAAGAACTTCGCTGCAATATCGCTTGCAAACAGACGGCGTACATCCCCATTGTAATTCTCATCCGCCAGCCAGATGCGAACAGGAACGATAAAGCCCAGTTTCTTGCGGAATGCAATTTCCTCCGGGAGGACTTTGGCAGCCGCCGTGCGGAAGGCAACCTTGTTCTGCTCCTCCGTCACCTTGAATCGGGATGGCATGCGGGAGGCAATATCAAAGACTCTGCGGTCGGTCAGCGGCATCCGGATCTCCAGCCCCGCTGCTGTGCTCATCTTGTCAACGTTCAGGTAAATATCACCCTCCAGCCAGATCTGGATATCCACATCAGACATTTTCGTCAGCGGGTCGAGTCCCTCTGTTTCATCATAAATATATTTCACGAGATGGATCGGGAGCACATCCGGGTTGTAGGACTTCAGAATACGGCGCTTTTCGTCCTCCTTCATGATGTTGGTATTGCCGACATAGAAGGTCTTGAGGTTATCGCCGTAGCGTTCAGCATTGCGGTACATGTTGTAGCCGCCGAAGAATTCATCTGCGCCCTCGCCGGAATAACAGAGCTTTGTATGCTGAGCAGTAGCGTTGCAGCCCAGCGTGAAGACAATCGCAGAAGCGTCACCAAGCGGCTGCTCCATATTG
>JAFXOO010000477.1 GCA_017528675.1 Oscillospiraceae bacterium
AGCGGATCTGATCCACATAACACTCCTGCGCCTCGAAGCCGTTCTCCGTTTCCCGGTACGGGATCCCAAGCTCGTCCAGCTTTGCCTGCACAAAGGATTGCTTATCCGGGGCGCTGTAAAAGAAGGATTTGTAGGGAGACTTCTGCTGGGCTTCAAGCTGTACAACTTTTTGCTCCAGACCTTGCAGCATCATCTGCAACTGACGCACACGATCCGCAGCAAGGCTTTCCTCCGAGACATGCCGCACCCTCCGGAATGCTTCTACAATGCTCTGCGCCTCCTTCGCAGATTTATATTCGTCCACACTCATGTGCGCATAGTGCGCCTGCTTATCGTCACGCACATAACCATGCCGATGCAGGATCTCCTCCATGAAAGTACGCTCACTTTCTTCCCACGCCACGAGCCGGTTCTCTTTGAAGTTGCTGCCGGAAAAGCCCTGCTCATCGAGCGCTGCTTTCATGGAAACGCCCTTCTCCAATCCGTTTGATCTGCCCTGTGTATAGAACGGAATGAAGTTGATATGAAGATGCGGCGATGCCTCATCGAGGTGCATCACCGCATTAAAAATGTAAAGGTTCGGATTGCGTTCCTGAAAGCTCCGGATGTATTCGTCCAGCATTTCTTTTACAATTTCTCCAGTCTCACTTCCGCAGGGAGCCGTCTTGCTGTCACCAAATTGTATGATGGCTTCATAGAACGCTTCCTCTCTTTTTCCGTTTGCGATGTGCTGATAATAGTCCTCGATCCGCCGGCATTTCTGCTTCTGCTTCTGATTGTAAGCTGCCACCGCAGCACCAAACAACTCCCGGTAGGCATCCTCAACATCTTGCTTCACATATGACACATTCAGATGAACCCTTGTCTTGTCCACGTTCGGCGCTATGAACTTGCGATTGCTGTGATCGATATTCGCTTCATGCTGCCGACTCGCCTTGCCGAGCGTGAAGCTGACACTCATTTTCTTCATGCGATTCGTCCTTTCTTTTTCAAAATAGTCATGCAGATTTCTGCATTTCTGAAATGACCGGCTGCGCCGATCCCGCTATATTTTCGGAGAAAATCTGAGGAAAACTACCCCTCATAAACAGAACGGGTAGTGTTTACCCAATACCCGTTTTGCACGCCCGAATCTGGACTTGCAAAACGGGTCACTCCACCCCGCTCCATTTCTTGGGCAAAGTCTGCGACCTTGACGGCAAAAGTCCGGCACATATTTTCTCCGAAAAATGAAAAATCATTTTCAGAAAAAAGACTGTGCCGGACTTTGCTGCTCCGCAGATGGGGACACATCCCCAAACCCCTTCGACGGCTGCGCCTCTTTTTTATTGATCTGCATTTTTTGATTCCCCTCTTATAGATTTATTGACTGCTGCTGAAAAGAAATCTGCCGATGACGGTTCTGTTGCACTGTAATAAATCGCAAGCAGCTTGATCAGCATGGCTGCCTCGTTCTCATAAAAATAGATTACAATTTGTGGCACACCCTCATGTGTGAACTGCCGTCCATGCCGCATCATTTTTTCTTTCAGCTTGACCGCATAGCTCGTAAATTTGTTATCCGGCTGCGCCTGCGAATAGCGATCAAGCACGGTGACGAGGGAATTGAAAAATTCCCTCGTCAGGAACAGCTCGACCGAACCTCGATTGAAATTGGACTGTTTCATTTTAATTTCTCCTTGTCATTACATGCAGCAACTTCTGTTCCTGCCTTGGTGTCTGTTCATGCAGATTGGCATCCGGATTCTGACTGCGGAACACCAGCAGCTCATTCCAGTCCTTGAATCCTTTTTCATCCAGATTGGACTTGACCGAAGCCGTGCGAACGAATCCGTTCTCCGTTTCAAACCGCCGACCGGCATCGTCATTGTCTACGCAGGAAATGATCTCTACGCCCTGCGCATGCAATTGTTTTGGCACGGTCGGTTTCAGTCCTGCCATCGAAATGAACATCGAACCCTGCAACTTTTTCTTGTCGCAGAATGTGTAAAAGCTCATCAAGTCGATGGCACTTTCAAAGAGATAGGCACGCTTTGGCCTGCCGTCCTTTGCGGGAAACGGCATGAACGTGAATGCACTGTCACCGGTTCCGGCTGCCACGCCTTTGTAGCGCTTGTAGGTGCTTGTCCCTTGAATTTCAGCGCCGGTTACTTTGCCGTCAGCAGCTTTATGTACAAATACTGCATTGCCGTTTTTCGATGACTGATAGAGCAGTCCGGCATGAACAAGCTCCTCCACAATCGGTGCCGGAATCTTTCTGGTCTTGCAGAAGTAAGCAAAAATCCTTCGCATATTTTCTGCCTGCTCCGGCATGACAAGCTCCCGCTTCTCCGGAGGCGGCGCTGCCGTTTTCGGCGGAGAAGTAAGCTGCGGCGCTAACTTCTTCGGATAGTCGGCAGCTTTCATCGTTGAAATATCCTGCCCGGTCAGCTCATACACAGCCTGATTAAAATCGTAGCCGAGTACATGCGTCAGGCAGTCGATGGAATTGTTCGTCCGTCCGACATTGGTGTAGTGATGGTACCACTGATTTTCCTCTGGCTTGATACACAGTCCCGGGAATTCTTTGACATAAAAGTCCCGCCCACGTTTCTCGACTTCGTAGCCGCTGCTTTGAAAATATTGGAGCAGATCGGCTTCTCTTGCTGATTGGATCAGCGTATCAAATTCTTCTTTTTTCATGGCAACTCCTTTCGCCTAT
>JAFXOO010000478.1 GCA_017528675.1 Oscillospiraceae bacterium
CCTGTTCCTGTGCATCTTTAATTTGCAGGCAATCCGGCTTGTATGCAGGATTGCAGCCAAGGTTGTCCGGAAGTTCACCCACAGGGGTGCAAAGGCATAACCGCCATCCGGCAAATCCGGAGAGGAGGAGTTCGGGTATGAACAAAAGAGGTCTTGTACTCTGCGGCGGCGTCGCCAAGGGTGCCTACCAGATCGGCGTCTGGAAAGCACTGCGGGAGCTGGGGCTGGATCAGTTTGATGCCATTTCCGGCGCTTCCGTGGGTGCACTCAATGCAGTGCTCTGGGCTGCGGGGGATTATGAAAACGCCTACCGGATCTGGTCGTCGCTGCGGTTCTCGGACTTCATCACGCCGAGCACGGACGGAAAGCGCATTGCCTCCCGTGACGGGCTGCGGCGCATCATCCGGGAACACGCCGACCTTTCAGCCGTGCGGGAAAGCCGCATCCCGATCTATGTCAACATTCTGAATGCAAGGAATATGCAGGTGGAATACCGCAGACTCAACGGTCTGAGTGATGCGGAAATCGAGGATCTGCTGATTGCATCCTCCTCCATTCCCGCCGTCTATGGCAAGGCGGAGGTGAACGGCGAGCAGTACTGGGACGGCGGTTGGTTCCTCGGCGGCGACAATGCGCCCTGCCTTCCGCTGTACCGGAATGAGGGCATCCGTGATCTGCTCGTCATCGAGCTCACCGGGAGCGAGCGGGTGGAACTGCCGCCGGATTGCCGTGCCATCCGCATCATTCCGGATTACTCGCTGGGCAATCTTCTGCATTTCGGGCAGAGTGCCATTGCACAGCGCATGGAACAGGGCTACCGGGATGCAATGGCAGTACTCGCCGGCACACAGCCGGAACTGCCGGAGGTCGATGCGCTCCTCAGCGCCGTGCACACCGTGCCGGAGCTTGAGCAGCTCATCCGCTGTGGGAGCTATCCGAATGCACCGCTTTCCGTGATGGACGGCGGAGTGTTCTGGGACGATATCTGTTCCATCGGGCCCTATCGTTTACAGCGGCACAAGGAATTCCTGAACCTGCGGATTCTCGACGGAAACGGCGTGCGCCGTGCCTGGTGGCTCCGCAGCAGCGATTTCTTTGCTGCCATCGAAAAATACAAGAAGCTGTACAGCATATAAGGAGGTATGCACCATGTCTACACCGCATTTGCAGGGCAATGCCGGCGATTATGCACCGGTCGTGCTGATGCCGGGCGATCCGCTCCGTGCGAAGTTCATTGCCGAAACCTATCTGGAGAATGTCCGCTGTGTCAACGAAATCCGTGGCATGCTGGGCTTTACCGGCACCTACCAGGGTGTCCCCGTTTCCGTGCAGGGCAGCGGCATGGGACAGCCCTCCATCGGCATCTATTCCTATGAGCTGTATCATTTCTTTGAGGTGCAGAGCATCATCCGCATCGGCACTGCCGGCGGCATTGATGATTCCGTGCAGCTCCGGGACATCATCCTCGGACAGGGCGCCTGCACCAACGGCAATTATGCAGCGCAGTACGGTCTGCCGGGAACCGTGGCACCGATTGCCTCCTTCCGGCTGCTGCGTGCAGCGGCGGAGACTGCCGATGCACTCGGAATGCCGGTCAGGGTCGGAAACCTGTTCTCAAGCGACATGTTCTATGACGATGCCAATTCCCTTGCCCGGTGGCAGAAAATGGGTGTGCTCGGCGTAGAAATGGAATCTGCCGCACTGTACCTGAATGCCGCCCGTGCCGGAAAGGAAGCGCTGTGCATCTGCACGGTTTCCGACTGCCCGCTGCGGGAGGAATTCACCTCTGCGGAGGAGCGGCAGACCGGCTTCACCAAAATGATGGAGCTGGCACTGGAGACAGTCAGAAAACTATAATCCTTTAAGCATAGTTCAAGGTTCATCGTTTATGATAATAGCGGATCAGAAAATTGCAGCAGCATTTTCAATGACGATCCCCCTATTCAATGCCAACAACTTAGCAGAATAAAACCTGCGGGTGCAGGGCGGTCACCGCCCTGCTGCGCTTTAAGCGACCAGCGGCGCTCGCAAGCTCGCTGGCTGTCTGCTTATGCCGAGGGTGGTTTAGGAGGGGCGAGCAGCCCCTCCTGAGTCGGCGCAAGCCGACAAAAAGCTTAAGTTGTTAGCATTGTCCCCCTATTCCCCCACTATTATCATTTTATCTGTTATCAGGAACGGTGCCTCCCCGGTGCCGTTATTTATTTCGGAGACAAACCCACGCAGCATACATATGGAAGGAGATCACTATGGATCCGAAACTCATCGAACGCATCAACGAACTCGCCCGCAAGGCCAAAACCGAGGGGCTGACCGAGGAAGAAAAGGAGGAGCAGAAGAAGCTCCGGGATGCCTACCGCTTTGCCTTCCGTGCCAATCTACAGGAACAGCTCGAACACACCTACATCATGGACGAGAAGGGCAACAAGCGGAAATTAGGGGGAAAATAAGTCATCGCCCGATTGTGTGAATTTTTTGTGATACACCGGAAAGCTCTTGCATTTTCCACGAAGCTATGGTATACTATAGGTAGTAACAGCCGATGCTGTACCAGATTCACCCATCACAAAGTCCGAAGGAGGAATATTACATGTCCATCACAGATAAGATCAGTGCCAATCTGACCAATGCCGGCAGAACCGTGTCCCAGTCGCTGCGGAATTTCAGCGACACCACCTCGCTGCAAAAGGAAGTTTCTGCCGAAAAGCGCAATATCAAGGCAAAGTACTACGAGATCGGCCAGCTCTATTACGAGATGTTCAAGGACGATCCCGGCGCTGACCTGTTCGAGCAGGTCGAGTCCATCACCAATTCCCAGATCCGTATTGAGGAGCTTGAAGCACAGATTGCTGAGGTCCGTGAGCGCAAGCCCGATCTGGTACAGATTCCCAGCACACCCAAGGTAAAGCCCTCTGCGATGGTCTGCATGCAGTGCGGCAGCACCTATGACACAACGCATACCTTCTGCGCCAACTGCGGCCAGAAGCTCACCCCCCAGTACCCGACACCGGAGGCCGCTGCTGCTGCACCGGTACAGACGGCTGAGGATGTGCAGACCCGTTCCGCCGCAGATACGGCTGAATACAGCGAGCCTGAGCCCCAGAAGCCGTCCCTGACCAAGCCGGCAGATATCATCCTGCCGAAGTCATCCGAGGGCGCAGCCACATCCGTGAAGCGCTTCTGCACCTCCTGCGGTGCACCGGCTGCTGCGGATTCTGCATTCTGCGCCATGTGCGGCACAAAGCTGCAATAACAGCGAAACCGATCCATACCGCTGTACCCGGAGAAACTGCGGGAGTACGCCTCTTGCAGTTTCTCCTTTTTATTGCTGCGGTTCTATTCATGGTATATTCATAAAATCGCATTGTAAAGTTTACGAAAATGTAGTATAATTGATATACTGTGACAGTATGTCTTATTGTAAGAGAGAAACTACCAGTGAAAGGATTTGCCGGAAGCTGCCGGCGGTGATCAGTATGCCAGAAAAACGACCCCATATCGCAGTTATTGTTTCAACAATCGACGAAGAATACCAGAGAGGCATCCTCGATGGAATCCGCCAGTATGCTTTTGCCAATGACATCACGCTTGAACACTTCGTGGCGTTCGGCAATATCGGAAGCGATACCCGGCACGATACCGGTGAGTACAACATCTTTTCCCTGGCCAATTTCAGCCGCTTTGACGGCATCATCCTGGTCATCAACACCATCCAGATGTCCGACCGGCTTGAGCAGGTGCTTGAGCGGGTGCGGGAGGCCGGCATTCCGGCTGTCTGCATCGACAAGGATGTCCCTGGGATGTATACGATCTGCGTAGACAACGAGAAGGCCATGCGTGCGATGGTGGAGCACTTCATCGTGCACCATGGCTTCACCAGAATCAACTACATTTCCGGCCCGGCGGACAACGATGACAGCCGCCAGCGTCTTAAATCCTATAAGGATGCCCTCACCATGCACGGCATCCCCGTCGAGGAGGAGCGCATCTATCACGGGCACTTCATGTCGAAGGACGGCCCGGAGGCGGTGGAACAGTTCATCCATTCCTCGCTGCCGTTCCCGCAGGCAATTGTCTGTGCCAACGACAATATGGCCATCACTGCCGTCAGTGCACTGATGCGGCGTGGCGTGCAGGTTCCGGAGGAAGTGGCAGTTTCCGGCTTTGACTATGTGGACAATGCACGGAATTATTCTCCGTCACTGACCTCTGTCGAGCGGCCGCTGGTGCGTGTGGGGCAGCTTGCCTGTCAGAAGATTCTCTTTCATCTGCGGGGCATTGAACAGGAGCGTTCTGTCATCATGGAGACAAAATGCTGCTTTTCGGAAAGCTGCGGATGCTGTGAGGTGCCGCTGACAAACACAGACGAATTCAAGCGCCGCAATTTCCAGGTAATCGACTCTTTCACCAACGATGCATCCCTTGCCAACCGCCTGAGCTCCTCGCTTGCAGAATGCGACACGCTGTCGGATTTTGTCAGCAATCTGGAGCGGTTTGTACCGGAATTCGGCTGCAAGGAATTCTATCTCTGCCTGTGTGAAACCTGGCGCAACGGCATCATGGCGGATGAAGCAGAGGAGAACTACCTCATGCACATCCTCTCACCGCAGCAGTTTATCACAGACGGCTACGGCGAAACCATCCTTGTGCCTCTGGCATGGAAAAACGGCATGTTCCTCCATCTGGATCCCTTTGAAGCGAAGGAAATGCTGCCGGGGCTGTTCGATGCCCAGAATGACCGGGGGAATTATTACTTTGTACCGCTGCACTTCCGGGAACGCTGCATGGGCTACTGCGTTCTGCGGGATACCAATTTCCCGACCGAAAGCAAGCTGTTCCACAACTGCATCATGGCAATCGCCAATTCACTGGAAAGCGTGCGGAAAATCATCTGCCTCGACCGTGTCACCCGGAAGCTCAACCGGCTCTATACCGTGGATTCGCTTGCCGAGATCAACAACCGCAACGGCTTCCGCATCAGCACGCAGCATCTGTTCACCTGGTGCATCAATGCCCAGAAGCCTGTGATGCTCATGTTCCTGGATATGGACGGACTCAAGTACATCAACGACACCTACGGCCACAAGGCAGGCGATGCCGCCATCACGGAAATGGCCGACATCCTGACCTCCTCCTGTTCGGACGGCGAGGTCTGCTGCCGGTTCGGCGGTGACGAGTTCATTGTCTTTGCGGCAGATTATACCGAGGAGCGTGCCAAGGCGCTCAGTGACCGCATCAATACCAAGCTTGCGGCTGCCAACCGCAAGGAGCTGCCGTATACGCTGGCAGCGTCGCTCGGCTATTACATCACCGTACCGCAGCGGGACACCAACCTGTTCCAGCTTGTGACGGTGGCAGACAACATCATGTACGCCGAAAAGAAGCGCAAGAAGATGTCAAGATATCTCAAACATACCGGCAAGCCGCCGGAAATCCCGCCGCAGCAATAACCAACAAACGCACAGAGCCAGGGGCTCTGTGCGTTTCAGTTTGTCAATATAGTCCCTTTTCTGGTGCTGGCGCACCGGTGAGTGCCCCTACCCCAACCCCTCCCCCGGCGGGGGAGGGGCTATATTGCGGGGCCTTCGGCCCCTGCACCCTGATCGGGGCTGCGCCCCGAACCCCTGAAAAATGCTTTTTTGACAAGCTGACGCACAGAGTTATAGGCTCTGTGCGTTTTCGTTTGTCGATACAGTTCTTGTTTGCCGCCTGAAGGCAGCAGCCCCGCTGTCAGATCACAAATCCGCCGTTCACGCCGAGCACCTGGCCGGTGATGAAATCCGCCTGTCCGCTGCATAGAAATGCCGCCGCATGCGCAATATCCTCCGGTGTGCCAAGCCTTCCGAGCGGTGTCTCCTCCGCAAGACTGCCGAGTGTCTCCTCATCATAGCAATCGAGCATTGCCGTGCGGATGACGCCGGGTGCAATGCAGTTCACACGGATGCCGGAGGGGGCAACCTCCTGCGCCAGTGCTTTGGTAAAGCCGATCATCGCTGCCTTTGCCGCCGAATAATCCACCTCGCAGGAAGCGCCGACCTGCCCCCACATCGAGCTGATGTTCAGGATACAGCCTGCCTTCCGGTGAACCATCTGCGGAAGCAGCGCACGGGTGCACTCAATGGCACCGAGAATGTTGATGTCGAACAGCAGCCGCCGTTCCTCCGTGCCGATGTCCGTGAGCAGCCCGGAAACCGAAATCCCGGCGTTGTTTACCAGAACATCCACCCTGCCGGTCTGCTGCAAAACCTGCTGCACCATGTGCCGGATCTGTTCCGGATCCGCCAGATCTGCCTGCACCGCAATGCCGCCGAGCGCAGCGGCCCGCTCCTGCATGCCTTCCGCACTGTGATAATGCAGCACCGGCA
>JAFXOO010000479.1 GCA_017528675.1 Oscillospiraceae bacterium
CTGCTGTTCAAAGGAACGGATGTCGTTCTGTATGGTTTCATAGGCACTGGGGGAGATGCGGATTCTGATCTGGCTGCTGGCTGCAATATAGAATCCCATTGGATGGCTCCTTTCCTGAAAATTCGCATCTGTCATGTATAAGATGACAGTTACCTTATGATGTGCAAGCGTAATCGGCGCAATTCTGTATTACTATTTTAGAAATCATGACAGTTGTATTTTTGAACAGGCTGATTTACAAATGACGGATCTCGTGCTATAATAGAATTAAGCCAAGGGGCCGGGGAGACCGGAACCCCAGGCAGAGGGAACGGAACATGACAGACAGGGAGGTGAGCGTATGTTTGCAGTGATTCTGTCCGCAGTCGGCACGCTGATTGATGCCGGCATCGAGATCGCCGAGCGTCTGGACGACTGACGTCCGGCGTGCATCCGTGGGGGGTGAGTGCATGGAACGGAAGCTGGTCTTTTACCCGGCACTGCCGGAGACGACACCGTGGGAGACTGCGCTGCTGTGAGCAGCAGTACACCGGAAGGGGGTGAAGGAGATGTTTGAGAAGATCGGGAGACTGGTCGGTACGGTGGTGGACGTCATCGTGAAGCTCTGACGGGGGACACGCTGCACGGAAGGGGGTGAAGGAGATGTTTGAGAAGATCGGGAGGCTGATCGGTACGGTGGTGGACGTCATCGTGAAGCTCTGACGGGGGATACACTGCACCGGAAGGGGGTGAAGGAGATGTTTGAGAAGATCGGGAGACTGGTCGATGTGGTGCTGGAGGTCGTGATTGTGGACTGAGGCATCCGTCCGTGGCAACTGAATTCTGCAAAGGAGGTGGCAGAATGGGCATTTTTGGCCGTGGCAGGCCGTCGAAGTACCGGCCGTTTACGCATTCCGGCAAGGAGCCGCCGAATGCACCGGGTGTGTACCGGATCCGCAGCAGCGAGGGGAAGGTGGTCTATGTGGGCGAGACCGTGAACCTGCGCAAGCGGATGCAGGAGCACATCCGCATTACCGGCAATCTTCGTCCCGGAGAGTCCTTTGAATTCAAGGAGGCGTCCCCGGAAAGCACTTCCGCATCCCGGCGGGAGGTGGAACGACGCAAGATCGCCAGGTTCCATCCGGAACGGAATCATTCCGCAGGAGGTGAAGGCCGCAATGCGAAGTAGTTCCGTCGTGTTCCAGAGCGGCAGACACACTGCCGCTCTTTTATTATACCAGATTCCGGGCGGAATGGCAAGCATCTGCCGGGAAAAGGCAGCATTCCTGCCGTCCGGGCTTGCGGTTCCGGGCGGTGTACATCCGGCACTTGCATTCCGCCCGAAGGTGTGCTACAATAGAAGTATCGCTGCAAAAAGAAGGAGCATCCAGCCATGTCCGAAACGCTGTATTCAGAAATCGCACAATTTCTCCCCGCTACGCCCCGTGAGGCGGATGACCGGGAAACCCTGCTCAGGCTTGTCCGGAAGCATGGGCTGCATATTCTTGACCGGGACTGTGCGGCAGGTCATATCACCTGCTCCGGGTTCATTCTGTCGCCCGATCTCCGGATGACGCTGATGGCGTATCACCTTGTCTACCAGTCTGTCGGCTGGACGGGCGGACATGCCGACGGCGACCCCGATCTGCTGGGGGTGGCAATCCGGGAGGCAAAGGAGGAGACTTCGGTCACGAAGATCTGGCCGCTGTCCAGGCGGATTCTGTCCATTGATGCGCTGCCCGTTCCGCCGCATGAAAAGCACGGAAAGCCCGTGGCTGCGCATGTTCACTACAATATCACCTACGGCCTGATTGCTCCCGTCAACCAGCCCGTGGCAGAGAAACCGGACGAAAACCGCAGCGTCCGCTGGCTGCCCACAGAGGAAATTGCCGCCTGCTGCACAGAAGCCCACATGCTCCCGGTCTATGACAAGCTCATCCGGCGCATGCGGCGTCTTGCGGCGGAAAAGGCAGCGCTCCCGCAGGCAATGCTCCGGCCGCTGCTGGCGTGGTATCCGGAGCATCACCGGGCGCTCCCCTGGCGGGAGACTGCCGACCCCTACCGGGTCTGGGTGTCGGAGATTATGCTGCAACAGACGAGAGTGGAGGCCGTCAAGGGCTATTATGCGAGATTTTTAGAGGCGCTGCCCGATGTGCAGGCATTGGCGGACTGTCCGGAGGAGCGGCTGCTCAAGCTCTGGGAGGGGCTTGGGTATTACAACCGTGTGCGCAATATGCAGAAGGCAGCCCGGCAGATCATTGCACAGCACGGCGGCCGTTTTCCACAGAGCTATGCGGAAATCCGTGCACTTCCGGGCATCGGGGACTACACCGCAGGGGCAGTCTGCTCACTGTGCTACGGGATGCCGGTACCGGCGGTGGACGGAAATGTCCTGCGGGTCATGGCACGGCTGCAAGAGGACTTCCGGAATGTGCTCGACGGGGCAGTGAAGGCGGACATCACTGCCCGGCTTGCGGCGGTCTATCCGCAGGCAGACTGCGCCATGCTGACCCAGGCGCTCATGGAAATCGGCGCCACGGTCTGTGTGCCGAATGGTGCACCGGATTGCGAAAGCTGCCCGCTGGGGGCGCTCTGCATGGCAAGACAGGCGCACAGCGAGCGGATGCTGCCGGTGCGGGAGAAAAAAACCACCCGCCGCACGGAGCAGCGGACGGTTTTCGTCCTGGAATGTGAGGGGAAAATCGCCATCCGGAAGCGCCCTGCCAGGGGGCTTCTGGCGTCGCTCTATGAGCTGCCGAATGTGGCGGGCAGACTCTCGCCGGAGGAAGCAATTGCGCAGTGCAGCACATGGGGCGTCCGGCCGCAGGCGCTGGAAAAGACCGTGGAGCGGCGGCATATCTTCACGCACATCACCTGGGAGATGCAGGGGGTATTCCTGCGGTGCGGCGCCATGCCGGAGGGCTTTGTCTGGGCAGATGCCGCAGCGCTGGCGGAGACCTACTCCCTCCCGACCGCCTTCCGCTGTGTGCTTGCAGGAGAGCCGATATAGCCTTGAACGTGCGAAGCAAAGACAAAAGTTTTTGGTCCGGCTTTTTTCAAAAAGCTGGTCAGGTCCAGGGCTGAAAGCCCTGGTCGCTCACCGCAGTGAGCGAAATCCTCTTTCTTTCGCCCTGCATTGCTTTCCCTGCCGCCTGAAGGCGGCATCCACACACAAAAACTGCGCAGTCATCCGGCTGCGCAGTTGTGTTTTGATTGTACCAGGCAGGTCTGTTGCTACATCAGCTTGGAATTGAGACGCTGAAGCTCAGCACGCTTCTTGCTGCCCAGCAGTGTGTTCAGGGCTTCACCGAAATCCTCCAGTGTCGGCATTCCGGGTGCACCGCCAGCCACCAGCTCCAGCTCGTCATCGGTCAGCTCATCGTTCATATCAGCGAGCTTTTCATCCGAGACCATTGTGGAATCCGGGGCTTTTGCAGTGCTCCGGAGCATCGCCAGCTCCTCGGCAGAGAGATAGACGCCCTTGCTTTCAAGCAGCTTCAGCGTTTCAATGCTGTCCTTTGCGGCAAACAGCTTTGCGGAAAACGCTTCATCACTCAGAAGCTTTTCGAGCTTCTGCAAATTATCTTTCATCAGATTCACCCTCTTACCTACCCTGCTGTAATCTGCGGGGGAAATTCCAGCACCCTGCAACCGTAATCCAACGGCTGCAAGATGCTGCTTCTGTTTAGGCTTACCAGCGGAGATCGAAATGATCCTTGACGGCAAATACAAAGGGAGCGGCAATAACGATGGTTCCGACCACGCCCTTGACAACACTGCCAACGCTGCCGCCGGCCACATCCTCAAGGTCATCCTCGGAAAGCTCGCCGTCGTTGTAGTTCTCCAGACGCTCCTGCACTGCGGTGATTTCGGCCTCGGTCAGGGAAAGCCCCTTGCCTTCGAGCATCTGCTGAACGGCCTTGACATCGTCTGCTGCCAGCAGCTCCTTGACGAACGCCTCATCGCTGAAGATCTCTGTAAGCTGCTCATTCGACATAGTACTCATCCTACACTCTCCTTACTATAGAATTACCAGCCGCTGCGTCTTACGCAGGCATTGATGGTGGCGCCAAGTCCGATGGCTGCGGTAACGGCAATTGCACCAACCTTGATGACTGTTTCAACACCGTTGATGACGGTCATGAGATCACCGAAGCCGCCTGCTACATTCTCAAGATCATCGTCGGAAAGCTCATCAGAGCCAATCTTCTCAAGCTGCTCCTGGGTGATCTCACCGGCTTCGTACTTGCTCAGGATTTCACCGAATGCTGTGATCTGGTCTGTGGTCATTTCCACGCCTCTGTCCTCCAGCATCTTCTGGACATCCGTTACATCCGATGCCTCCAAAACCTGCTTCAGGAAGGCTTCGTCCTGGAATACGCTTTCAAGGTTCTGTGCCAGATTCTCGTTATTCATATCCGTCCCCCCTTACCATCTTCTGATGTTAACGACAGCTTCAACGCCTGCGTATGCAACTGCGCCGACACCGGCTGCAACACCCATCTTCAGCAGGAAGCCGCCGACTGCGACACATGCTGCGGTGATGGCAAAGCCGCCTGCAACGTTCTCCAGATCATCGTCCGAGAGCTCATCGCTTTCCTGCGCCTGAATCTCCTCAGCGGTGATTTCGCCGCTGATGACCTTCTCGGCATACTCACCGAGCTGGGTGATCTCGTCGATGGACATGTTCACGCCCTTGTCCTCAAGCATCTTCTGTGCACTCTCTGCACTGTCTGCTGCAAGCAGCTCTTTCATGAAAGCCTCATCAGAGAATACCTTGTTCATTGCCTCGTTCATAATGCTATACTCCTTTCAGTTGATTACCATCTGCGGTCAACCGCATCCCAGATCATCAGACTGGTGCCGATAGTGCCGAAGATTGCAGTACATACAGCACCGGCAGTGATAACAAAGCCGCCTGCTACGTTTTCGAGATCGTCCTCGGACAGCTCATCGCCGGCCTCCGGAGCGCCGTTTCTCGATGCCTTTTCCAGCTCCTCGGCAATGGCGTTGATCTCGTCGAGCGAAATCGTAACGTCCTTTTCCTTCAGCTTTGCCTGTACAGCCTCAGGCGTATTTTCATTGAGCAGTTCCTTGACGAAAGCTTCGTCCTTCAGAACTTCCATCAGTTTCTCATTCATGGTGAATTCCTCCTTGTTATGATTGACAAATGGCACAAACCGCTGCCGGATTACTGCATGGGGGGGATAATGGGCTGAACGAGTCTTCCGTGCGGAACATAGCCGGCGCCCTTCAGCCAGCGGATATCCGCAGGCATGATTCTTCTGTCCGGTCTGTCTCCGATGCATCTGGGCAGCATCCGGATGAGCATTTCCTGTGACGGATCCGGAAGTCTGTAGATCGGCATGTTACCGCCTGCAACATTCTCAAGCGCACCTTCACTGAGTTCGCCATCCTGTGAGAGACGATTCACAATGTCGGCCACTGCTTCAGCAAGATTTGTCAGTGTCTCTGCATCAAGTGCAACGCCCTTGCCTGCAAAAAGACCCTTTACAGCATCCACATCCTCTGCGGTGAGAAACGCTTCTGTGAAAGCAGCATCTGTCAGCAGATCATTGATCTTTTCATTCATAAGTAAACTCTCCGTTTACCATCTTCTGGTAAGGCCGATTCTGTCCTCCAGATTGGACATCATCTGTGCACCGCCGACAAAGCCTGCAACTGCGCCGGCACCGGCCAGAATGAGACCCAGCGTTGCGGAGATGGCAAAACCGCCGGATACATTTTCGAGATCATCATCGGAAAGC
>JAFXOO010000051.1 GCA_017528675.1 Oscillospiraceae bacterium
GAGCCGGAGCGCCGGTGGCGACCGTCTCCAAGTCCTTCCACGATGACTACATCCGGGAGAATGCCAGTGCCCGCACCGATCTCGGCTTCAAGTGCTACCTCGACCGGATCGCAGCGCCGGGATGCTGCAAGTGGTGCACATCCGTTGCAGGTAAGTACATCTACGGCAGCCATCCGGACGACATCTTCCGCCGGCACGATAACTGCGCCTGCACCGTGACCTTCGAGAACGGACGGGAGCGGCAGGACGTCTGGTCGAAGCGGACGTGGGATGCACATGATCCGAAGGAGATCGAGAGGCTTGCACAGGAGCCGGTGGTCAACTCGCAGGAGGAAGCTCAACGGATTGAAGAACAGCAAACAGCACAATTTATAGGCTTGACTTCTGGTAAAAAACGTGGTAAAATAGGAACAGAAGAGCATGTTAGTATCTGGGATAAAATCAAATCTGCTTTGTCAGGCAATGCAAAGCAATCCAAGATACTTCAACAAGAAATTGAAGAAGCTTTAAAAGAAATAGGCTTCAAAGGTGTTGACGCATCGTTTTTCAAAAAGGTCGATAAACAAATGCAACTCTCTATTGTTGACCAGTTGAAAATCCTTGAAGATAGATTTCATGCAATCGGAAATTCAGCTCGCCCTATTATTATTGCAGACCAAAAGGGAGACGTGGTTGCAAGCGTTCGATATCCATTTAGTAATCCTGACGATCAAAGACTAAGGCTATCGGCTACTCTTTTCAAAAGCCGGCAAAAGCATATTTCTGCTCGACTTAATGATCTCGATAAACACTATTGTATGCCATGCAATGAAGATGATGAAACGCTTTCAAGATATGCAGTAACACACGAATATGGGCATATGCTCGAAAATATCATTGCTGCGCGAGATATGGAAGGAACAATCTATACACACAGGCATCTAACTGGATTGTACAAAGACCAGATTGAAAAGATTGCCAGAGAACTTGATGATCATTATGATCAAAATAAGAGTTTGATTTTATCTGATTATGGATCGGAAAATAATCTTGAGTTTTTTGCCGAGTGCTTTGCAAACAGTCAGCTCGGAAAGCCAAATGTTCTTGGGCAAGCAATGCAAATATGGCTTGAAAGGAGAGGATTCTGATGAATACAGGGTATTATTCTCCATATTTTCTTTCAAATCCGGAATGGTATTATGTAGATGATTCGGATCCGATTTGCCGATACAAATTGACAAAAAAAGCAACGATTCGAGCGCGTATTTCCTATAACCAGTATCTTAAATTGAAAAATAGTGATCCGTATGATCATACCGAAACGGATGAGAATGGTGTTGAGTGGATGGACACTTAACAGTAATTGAAACTGATGAACCCGCCCAGCAATGAGCGGGTTTCCTTATACCCTGACGGAGGTGAACCAAATGGAAAACGCAACCCGGATCGAGATCACATTCAAGAGCGGCGAGACGATCGTCTACGACAAGGATCACTGGGACGACTACGCCTTTGACGGAAGGGCAGTCATCGTCAAGAACAAGGGCGCATGGGTCGGGATCTACAACTTCGACAGTGTGTTCTGTGTTGAGCTGAAACCGTAAAATCAAGCATTTTTACGTATCGAATTGAATCATTTCACGAAGCATCCGCAAAGCGGGTGCTTTTTTACTGCCCGGAAGGAGAAACACATGGAAACGATCACCAGAAAGGAGCTGCTTGAGCTGGCACTCGCAGGAGTTAATTATAAGATCGCCGGGATCAAGCAAAAGATGATGATCAACCCGGATCTGCTCGAGAAGATCTGCTACGAGATGATCGAGATGCTTCAGAAGCGTGAGAAGATCGAAAACGAGCTAAAGCTGGTATAAGGAGGTACACCCATGCCCAACGCCGCCAGAGCCCGCCCCGATCACAACGGACCGCAGCGGGCGCAGTTTGAATCGAACAAGAAGAAGATCTACGCCACGCAGCGGGTGTGCGGCATCTGCGGGCAGGAGGTGGACTTCTCTCTGAAATTCCCGCATCCGCTCAGCCCCTGCATCGACCACATCATCCCGGTGAGCAAGGGCGGGCATCCGTCTGACCTCGGCAATCTACAGCTCGCCCACATGTGCTGCAACCGGCAGAAGTCGGACAAGCTCGTGCCGCAGCAGGATTTCTCGACCGGCACGGAGCTGATCTCCAACAGGGTGCTGCCGCTCACACTTGACTGGAAGTCGATGTAATGGCGGACAGTCGAAAAGGCAGGCAAACACCAACTGTTTCGCTCGTGCTGCCGTATACGGAATCACGAGGGGCGGAGGCGATCGCACTCTACAACCAGTCCGACCGGGAGACCATGCCGTGGCAGGAGCTGATGCTCGAAGACATCATGGCGGTCAACGAGGACGGGCTGTGGGTGCACATGAAGTTCGGGTGGAGCATCCCCCGCCGTAACGGCAAGTCCGAGCTGCTCATCATGCGCAGCGTGTACGCTGTCACACACGGCGAGCGTGTCCTGTACACTGCCCACCGGACGACTACCTCGCACAACGCCTGGGAGAAGATCCTTGAGCGTCTGAGCAAGGCCGGATTCGTGGAGGGTGAGGACTTCAAGTCAACGAAGCAGTTCGGGCTGGAGCACATCGAGTGGCTCAAGGATGGCGGCGGCGTCATCAACTTCAGGACACGATCCAGCAAGGGCGGTCTGGGCGAGGGCTACGACCTGCTCATCATCGACGAGGCACAGGAGTACACTGCCGACCAGGAGACGGCGCTGAAGTACGTCGTTACGGATTCCAAAAACCCGCAGACGCTCATGTGCGGCACACCGCCGACCGTTGTGTCTTCCGGTGATGTCTTCCTGAAACTGCGGAAGAACACGCTGACCGGCAACACGGAGGACACAGGATGGGCAGAGTGGTCGGTTCCGAAGATGAGCGATCCGCATGACGTGGAGCTCTGGTACGAGACCAACCCGGCCCTCGGCTACATCCTGACGGAGCGGAAGATCCGCGCAGAGCTTGGCGACGATCAGGTTGACAGCAACATCCAGCGTCTGGGGCTGTGGCTTACCTATTCGCAGAAATCCGCCATCAGCCGGAAGGAATGGGATGCCTGTCTGATCGACGGCAAACCGGAGCCGTCGGAGCCTGTGCGGGTGTTCTACGGCGTGAAATACACCAAAAACACCGGGAATGTCGTGCTGTGCGCTGCTGTCCGCCTGGACGACGGGCGGATCTTCGTGGAGGGCATCGACTGCCGTCCGGTGCGTGATGGCGATGACTGGATCATCGCTTTTTTGCGCTCTCCCGGTGCGGACACGGCGGTAATTGACGGCGCATCCGGACAGAACATCCTCCGTGATGCCATGCAGGAGGC